>NZ_JBNWCP010000010.1:0-192513 GCF_053522345.1 Agrobacterium sp. 22-226-1 | reverse complement strand
AGCCCCCGCTGAAAACACGCAGGGCAAGGTTCAAACATGGGTCAATTCTCGATGGAAATATCCTGGGCTACCGGGTCAGTTCTCAGTGGAAATCAACACCAAGGCTTTCGGCACGAATTCAGCATGGTATTAGAAGATGCCGCCATGGCCAGCATCTGCGTAGATCAACAGTCGGCATTGGGGATACGCTGAGCCAGATCGCGGCTGTTGGATGTCAACACCATGATATCATTGTCTCCGCTGGCTACGAGAACGGGAATGCGTATGCGTCCCAGATTCTGCGGTGCCCGACACCCCCAGGCCACGCCGTATAGGAGAGCACAACTTTCTGACGAGGTTAAATGTCGTCAAAAACCAATAGTTGACACTCCGGCAGAGGCAGGATATAAGGAGCAATCGAATTTGCTTGCTTAGCTTTGCTTGTCACGCGTCTGGCACCGCGTTCTGAACGAACCTTTCCTTTCAAAATCGCTATCATCATCCGCAGCGCACGAGTGCTGTGGTTTCTCTATTGCTATGAAAGGGTTCATCATGACCACTGGCACAGTTAAATGGTTCAATTCCACCAAGGGCTTCGGCTTCATTCAGCCTGACAACGGCGGCGCCGATGCGTTCGTCCACATCTCCGCCGTTGAGCGCGCCGGCATGCGCGAACTCGTCGAAGGTCAGAAAGTCGGCTTCGAGCTTGAGCGCGACAACAAGTCGGGCAAAATGCCGGCCTGCAATCTGCAGGCTGCCTAAGGGTCTGTGCTTCCCTTTGACCACGGATGTACTGGCACTGACGAAGCACGCCAACCCAATCAAGGCCAGGCAAATTGCCTGGCCTTTTGTTTTTCGCTCGCTCTTCGAGCATCATCACCGGAACACCCATGACAGAAAAATACAGTATTTCCCGCCAGAAGGCCGAACTCGCCTTCAGCCACATCCAGACACCGTTCTTCGCAAAAGAAAAAGCGCTTGAGGAGCTCGATTCCATTGCGCAATCCCGCGATGCAAAGACCCTGCGCCTTCGGGAAGCCCGTCTTGCCAAGGAATTGTCGGATCGTACCGCCGGAACATCCGCTCTCCTTGCCAAACGCGCCCGCGCGCGCTGATCGATATCCGCGCCGTGATCGTCCTCCGCACAAGACCTGCCTTGACAACCTGACCACCGGCCGGAACGTCGCGAGCGTAAAAGCGTTGCAGACTGAAGGACATGACGATGGCTCTTTCAGGGACAGTGCTGCATGAAGATACGCGCCGGGTTCGATATTGCCTATGAATGCGAGAATGAGACGGCGATGCTGCTGGTTCTCAACATCCATCCCGACCGGCGCGCGGATTTGCTCACCGAACAGGTCCTGACTTTCGACCGGCCGATCGAGGCCTGGGGATATCTGGACATCTTCGGCAATGCCTGCAGCCGCATATCCGCACCGCCCGGACTGACGACGATCTCCACGCGCTTCGACATATATGACGGCGGCCTGCCGGATCCCGTTCCTGAAAACGCCTTCCAGCACGATATCAAGGATTTACCGGACGATGTTCTGGTGTTCCTGCTGGGCAGCCGCTACTGCGACACCGACCGGTTGGCGGACTTTGCCTGGAAAAACTTCTCCGCTACACCACTCGGCTGGCCCCGTGTTCAGGCGATCGTCGATTTCGTCCATTCCCGTATTGTCTTCAACTACGAGAAAGCCGATCCGCTGAGGACGGCTTTCGGCGGGTTCAATGACAGGACTGGCGTCTGCCGCGATTTCGCACATCTTGCCATCACCCTCTGCCGCTGCATGAATATCCCGGCCCGCTATTGCACCGGTTATCTCGGTGATATCGGCGTGCCCAAAGACCCCAACCCGATGGATTTCAGCGCCTGGTGCGAAGTCTATCTCAGCGGCCGCTGGTATACGGTCGATGCCCGTCACAACACGCCCCGCATCGGCCGCATATTGATGGCGACAGGACGTGATGCCACAGACGTCGCGCTGTCCACCGCATTTGGACCGGCTATACTTAAGCGGTTCGAGGTGATCACAGACGAACTGGTTGGATAACGACCAATACGGGGAATCGCAACGTTTTCGCTTTGACCTCGACAGACGCCACCTGAATGACCTCGGGAGCCGACCCGTATCTCGACTTGTTCTGCCGGTGAAAGACGATGAATTCTTCGGCGGGAAGCGGTCTGGAAAAGAGCCAGCCCTGACCGAAGTCGATATTATGTTCCCGCAGATAGACCGCCTGCTCTTCCTTCTCGATACCTTCCGCAACGGAAAACAGCCCAAGCTCGCGCACCATCAGGACGCTATGGCCGCTCTGTCGGTATGGTCAGGGTCGTAAGACGTCAAACCGGACTATTGTTCACTTTGTCGGCGGGGCGAAATATTTCTATTCAGACGGGAAAACACGAATGAGGATCAAGAATTTGAAGGTCATCATCGGAACCGGATTTGCCGTTGCTGCCCTGCTTTGGTGGAACCTGCAAGACGATCTCGCGCACGCAGAGCGGCTTTGAAGAACAATGCCGGCTGGACAGGAGGCCAATATCGAGACCCTGCACATGGAGCTGACGGCCCGGCGCATCTATAGCGCCTTGGCGAAGCGTTCCAGTTTGCCCAGCGTTTGCTGACCCAGCTCCACGGCGCCGAAGCCCTTCGCTTGCTGGAACTCGGCTTCCGTGCTGAACACCATGCCCAGCACAACTTTCGTCGCGCCGTCCTGATCTTCGAAGGAGGCCCAGGCATCGGCATGTTTCGGCCCGTTTTCGCCCCACAGCAGCGTATAACCGATCCTCTCTTCGGGCCGGACCTCAACGTACCGATGATGGTTCGGGAAGACCGTGCCGTCAGGGCCGATCATGTCAAAGACCCATTCACCGCCGGTCCGCAGGTCAATCCTCTTCGTGCGGCAGGAAAAGCCTTCAGGGCCCCACCATTGCGGCAGCGTCTTTTCGTTCATCCAGGCTTTCCAGACAATGTTTCGCGGCACCTTTATCGTTCGCTCCAGCACCATGGTTCGCCCGGCCACGCTGGCCAGATTGTCGAGACCGGCGCTGAAACCTTGCTGATAGCCATCCCGCATATCCTCGGCCAGTGAGGAAAGCTGCACCGTTACGATCAGGCGGCTACGCTCTTCCACGGCCTGAAAATCGGCAGTGACCAGCGCTGCCGACTGGGTTATGCCGCCGGATGAGACCACCTCGTAATTCACGCTGCGGCGGGTTGGCTGTAGCTCCAGCCAGCCGCATTCACAGCGAATATCCGGCTGGCCGGCGACCTTGCAGAGCGACACTTCGCGACCGCCCAGCCTGCTGTCCGCCTCCAGGAACTCCACGGTGACCGAGGGCGAGGGAGAGGCCCACACCGCCCGGGCGGCGGGTGAGAGCCAGACCTGCCAGAGAGCCGATAGCGGAACGGCAATTTCCCGTTCGAAGCTGAGCGTTGCAAAACAGTCTTGCGGTTGATGCGGTTCAGCGCGTGCGCTTTTTTGATCCGGTTTCGTTGTCATTCGGATTCCTCCTTCATGGCCTGCATTGCAAATGCCTCCAGCCGGTCAAGCCGGCTCTCCCATACGGCCCGCTGCTCATCGAGCCATGTGCTGACCGGCTCCAGCGCTTCCGGCACGATTGCGCAGGTGCGCACCCGCCCATCCTTGGACGTGACGATCAGCCCCGCCTCTTCCAGCACGGAAAGATGCCGCATGACCGTGGGCAGACGCAGCCCCGTGGGAGCGGACAGTTCCATGACCGGCGCCGGCCCGCCGCCGAGGCGCGCCAGAATCGCCCGCCGCGTGGGATCAGCCAGAGCCTGGAAGATCAGTGAAAGGTCCCGATGATGCTTAGTCATATTGCTAACTATCATGTTTCATCGCGATGAGGCAAGGAGAAACTTAGCAGATCGACTAAGTTTCGTCGGGAGGGATGGTTCAGCGGATGAAATGCCGATGCGTCGTCCGGCCGTCCCGTTTGGGTAACCGGGCCTTTCCCCTTCATGCGCCTGGCGTTCGGCAACGGGCGGCGGATGCAACTGACGGGCCGGAAACAAGCCATCAAAAGTTGCAGAAAAAGATTGACTCTCGTTGCCGCCTGAGTGAGCTTCGCCGGGAAAAAACGGGGAAAACATCAAATCATCATGTCACCAGAACGCTTTAATCAATGCCTGCGGGTGATCCGCTGGACGCCGATCAATATTGCGTCCGCGCTGCAATGCGAACTTTCATGGATTGAGGCGCTGGAAGCGGGCAACGAGGAGGTTCCCGCTGGCCTAGCGACATGGCTTGAAACGCTGGCGCAGGCCCATGAGGCTCTTCCGCCTCCGTCCACCTACAGAGGAAAACGGTCGACATTCTGATGCGGCCGGCAGTTTTCAGCCTTTACCAACGATTGGATTATTCGAAATGAAATATGTCATAGCAGCTCTTGGCATGATCGCCTTTTCAAGCCCCGTCCTCGCCGCATCCTGCGAAAAGAATTTCACGGTCTCAGGCGTACCGATGGTGACGGCCGTCTCTTACAAGTCCTGGCAGGAACTGCCGAAGGCGAAAGCGCCTGCCGTACTTCAAAAGCTGGCTCAGGCCGTGGCGGCGGAGGGTTTTTCCGGCATCCAGATCAACAAGGCGCTGTCTTCCATCGATGCGCACCAGGAGACCAGCGGCAGCGGCAGAATTCAGACGCTGCGGGTCGTGGCCCGGCAGAAAGGCGCCGCTGTGCGGATCGATGCTGTCTTCAACATTCAGGCAGGACAGATCGCGGACAAGAACGTCATCCGCGCGGGCATCTGCAATATCATCAATGGCGCGTGACGCGCGGTGAATGGACTGCCCGTTCGCAGACTTGATGCCGGTGTAAGCTGACATCGGGGGTGGGCGGCTGAACGGGTGCGGCGCATTTGTTGCCAGCGGATGCGACGGCTTGCCCGGCAGGGGCGGTGGGCCATATGCCGGTTCATGCCGTTGATGGTGATGCTTATGGTATGGCGGGCAAACCCGGAATCTGCGATGTGTGCAGCCAGGGATAGTGTCCGCGGCCGGAAGCAGGCGGCCAATCGACGGGGAAAACATGCCGATCTATGAACTGGCTGCCGTGGGTGCCGCGACCTGCTGGGCGATGACCGGGCTTCTTTCGTCCGGCCCGGCGGGGCGGCTTGGAGCGCTGGCCTTCAACAGGACGCGGCAGCTTTTTGTCGCCGCTCTGCTGGGGGTCTATGTGTTCGCCTCGGGCAGCTGGCGGGAGCTTCAGCCGGAGGCGCTGTCTTCGCTTCTCCTTTCCGGCTTCATCGGTATTTTCGTTGGCGACACGCTTCTCTTCACCTGCCTCAACCGGCTGGGGCCGCGTCGCTCTGGAATCCTCTTTGCGCTGAATGCCCCGATCGCCGCGCTGCTGGGATGGGCGGTGCTTGGCGAGCAGCTTCCCGCCAGCGCCATGGCCGGCATAGGCCTCACGCTGAGCGGAGTGCTGCTGGCAATCCTCTTCGGCAAGCGCAAGGCGCAGCTGCACGAATGGGAAAGCGTGAAGGGGCCGCTTTGGCTCGGCGTGCTTTTCGGCCTTCTTGCCGCGCTCAGCCAGGCGGTCGGCTCGCTGATTGCAAGGCCCGTGATGGCGACCGGGGTCGATCCTCTTGCCGCCTCCATGCTGCGCGTCGGAGTGGCCGCTCTTTGTCTGACGGCGCTGACGATGCTGCCCATCGAGGCTGTCAAGCCGAGAGGCAGGCTGACCGGAAGCCTGTTCCTGCAGACGGCGCTCACGGGCATCGTCGCCCTGGCTTTCGGCATGACGCTGCTTCTCTTTGCCCTTTCCGGCGGCAAGGTCGGCATTGTCTCGACACTCTCGGCAACGACGCCTGTCATCATCCTGCCGCTGCTGTGGCTGAAGACACGGGAGCTGCCGGCGCCCGGCGCATGGGCCGGCGCTGCACTTGTCGTGGCCGGCATGGCGCTGATGTTCTGGCGGTAGCTTCAGCCGGAAGGCGAAGGGCCGCGGCAACACCGCCTCCGCCTCGCGTTTTTTCACGCCTCGATTAAGCCGGTAACGACCACTTGCTAAGCAACTTTTGCGTGCTTAAAAGGCGGTCAATATCAGTTCGTTAAAGAGGATCAACTTCGTGGAACAGGAAAACATCCAGACCGGCAAGGGTCGGCGCAGGGCGCTTTGGGCGGCGGTTGCGATTATTGCCGTCGCCGCTGCGGGCGTCATCGGCGGCAAGACCTTCTACGAAGCGAAGGTGAAGGAGCTGGTTGCCCGCAGCGGTGCGACCGCCACGTCCATCGAGGTCGATTTTCTCGGGAAAATTCATGTTCGCGATCTGACGCTGGCGCTTGAAGACGGCAGGAATATCAAGATCGCGGCTATCGACGGACGTCCGAAACTTCCGTTTCTGGACGGCGCGATTGACATGAACACCATCGACATCGATGTGCCCACCGGAAAGATTTCGATGGCACAGGCGCGCATCGAGAACGCCGCCTTCGAAAAACCGGGACAGGCGGAAGGAAACGGCGGCTCCCTCGCCCGCCGCATCGAGCGCTTCGCGGCGACAAGCATCTCCACGCCGGAGGTGACGTTTACCCAGTCCGTCGCGACCACCGAGCAGAAGACCGTTTACAAGAACCTCGCTCTCTCCGAGATCGCGGGCGGCCGCATTGCCCGATACTCTATCGACAATGGCAGTTACGACATCAAGATGCAGCTTCCCGACAGCGACGGCGCGATGAAGGACAAGCATATGGTCGTGTCGACCGGCGCGATCGCCGGCCAGGACATCGACGTCGCTTATCTCGCCCGGCTCTATACGGAAAAGGCGGGCCCGGAAGACAAGGAAGCGAAGCCGCTCTACGGGCCGCTCTCCGTCAAGGCGGTTTCCTTCTCTGAAGGAGACGGTCATTTCAGCTACGATGAAATCCGCAGCGATGGCTTTACCGCCCGCATGCCGTCCGAACCGCTGCTGGATACCCTGAAAGCGCTGACGACGACCCCAGACCCTGACGCGCTTTCACCGCAGGAACGCCAGGCGCTTTTCGCAAAGGCCGTCTCCATTCTCGACATGATCGGCAAGAGCAACATGCAGCTCATCGGCTTCAAGGTCGATGCGCCGGATGAAAAGGAAGGGGCGGCCGGCAAAAGGGTCAAGGCCACCATCGACCGCATCGACATGCAGATGGACAGCCGCAAGCTCGACTTCGGCGTGATTGGCATGTCGATCGGAGATGGCGACGGCAAGATCGAAGTCGCGGAAGCAAGCCTCAAGGGCTTTGACTGGAGCTCGACGATCAAGGGAATTTCCGAGATCATCGCGCTCGACGAGACGCAGATGGAGACCTTTCAGTTCAATCGCCTGATACCGGAACTTGGCCGGGTGCGCGTCGGCGGCATCAACGTCGATATGGCCGCGCCGGAAAAGCCGGAGGAGGAGGCGGAAGAAGAAGCGGCCGGAACGCCGGAACGTATCAAATTCTCACTCAAGAATTTCGAGATGGGGCTGACCAAGCCCTTCAACGGCATTCCGACCGATATCGAGATCAGGCAGGACGAGCTGACGCTTCCGATCCCGGCGGACTCGACAGAGGAGGTTTTCGTTGAAGCCCGCAAACTGGGTCTCGAAACGCTGGCCTTCTCTTATGGCCTTGCCGCCGGCTGGGACGAACCGAACAGCAATCTGGTGATCCGCGACATCTCTCTCAGCAGCAAGGATTTCGGCAGCGTCAATTTTGCCGGTCTGGTAAGCGGCTTTACCGAAGAGTTCTTCTCTTTTGACGTCAATCGCGCGCAGGCGGCGCTCTTCGGGCTCGCCGGCCGCGAAGTGAAGCTCACGATCAAGGACGAAGGTTTGATGGCGAAGGCGATCAAGCTTTATGCCCTGCAGAACGACATGACGGAAGATCAGGTACGCGCCACCCTCACACTGGTGGCGAGCATGATGCTGCCGCAGGTGGCGGCTGAACAGCCCAAGCTGCAGAACGCCGTGGAAGCGCTCGTCCAGTTCATCAGCAAACCCGGGACCCTGACGGTAACGGTCAAATCCACGGGCGCAAACGGCCTGGGCATTTTTGATCTGGTTGCCGCCTCCGACAATCCGATGGGGCTTCTCGACAAGGTCGATATTCAGGCGACGGCCGAATAAATCCGGCCACTCCTCCGGCAGAGGTTTCAAGCCCGGTTTTTCGAGCTTGAGACCGCCGGAACTGGTATTCTCATGAGATTGTGACCTGAATGTCCGAGAAGTCCGTCTCTCCTGCGGGCAGAACATGAGGAGCATCAACATGAAAACCGAGCAACTCACTTTCGGCCCCGGCGGGCAGGTTCCCAACAATCAGACCTTTGCCGTCATTATTTATCGAAACGTTGGCCCGGACTCGGACTCCCCGGATTTCGAGGCTATGTTTTCCCGCAACAAATGGAGCGGCATCTGGCGCAATGGCGTGTTCGACTACCATCATTACCACAGCGGCGCGCATGAGGTTCTGGGCGTGGGGCGTGGCGAGGCGACGTTGCAGATCGGCGGGCCCGAGGGGCAAATTCTGGAGGTCACACAGGGCGATTGCCTGATCCTGCCCGCCGGAACCGGCCATATGAAGCTGAGTGCTTCTGCGGATTTTCAAGTGGTGGGTGCTTATCCGCCGGGGCAAAAGGCCGATATTCAGACTTCTGCGCCCAGCGATGAAATGCTCGAGCGGATTAGATCCCTGCCAAAGCCTGCGACAGACCCTGTGCACGGAGCCTCCGGCGGCCTGACCGAGATATGGCGCTAAGGGGCGATCCATTCGGTCGCGACACAAGGCCGTAGCTAGTGCTGCAGCCACTCGCAACTATAGGCCAGCACCGGCTCGGCAAAGCCCTTCAGCCTGTAACGATCGCCATGCACGAGGACATCGGCGCCGCCATATTCCTGAAAAGTCTTATCCGATATCAGGATCTGGTCGCTCTCGGCTGCGGCGCAAAGCCTTGCCGCCAATTGCACGGTAGTCCCGAAGAAATCATTGCTGTCCTCGATAGGCTCCCCGCAATCCAGACCGATACGGATGTGGATGGGCTCGCCCCTGTCGCTGTTGTAACGATGGAACTCGCGCTGGATATCGATGGCGCAATCCACCGCAAATGGCGTGGAGGAGAACACGGCCATTATGCCATCGCCGGTGTGCTTGACCTCCCGCCCCGAGCGCCGCCCCAGACAACCGCGCACGAGCGCATCGTGTGCCCGGATGAGTTCCGCCGCCATGCGATCCCCAAGGCGGGCCGTCATTTCGGTTGAACCGACGATGTCCGTGAAAAGGATCGCGCGGTGACCGGGGTCCATATTTTTCGAGGCGGCCCCAGGCGCCACCGGATCCTGTATTCGCCCGAGAAACGCTTCCACGGCCGACAGCGCGACTTCCACCACCTCGCTGGCGACGAACCCGTGCGCTTCCCGATGCACGCACTGCGCTGTTTCAGCGTCCGGAGCGTCCATAAGGCAAAAGGCCGTACCGCGCCTTTCATCGAACCAGTAGGTCAAAAACCTGACGCCGTACCGATCCTGGATGTTGAGATCTTTAAGATGTGCTGCGGCGATATCCGCAGCGGAGACGCCGGCAAGCTCGTGCCGGTCCATGAAGATAGGCATTGGTTTCCTCCCAAGAGTATATCGTTGCCTCCTCTGCCAGCCATTTTATGACTTCGCCGAATTGCCGTCTATCGTTCTTACGGGTGACGCCGCACAAGGCGGGAACACCGGAAAGGGCGATATTCGTTCGCGTTAGAATTTCACAGGCGACATGCCTGCAAGCACTCCCGACAGTCGCCGCGACTTACCTGCGTTTGACCATGCGCCGAAGAAGCGAGCGGGAGCGGGCCTTGCGGGGAATGAGGTGGATATCGCTGACCAGCTTTGCGCCGCCCTCCCGTCGCTCCAAGGTTATCTTCCGGCTATGGAAGGCCTCCAGCTCGGCACGATGCGCCACGCTGATGATGGTGGCGTCAGGCAATTCATCGATCACCGTCAGCATCATCCTGTCCTGGCTTTTTTCATCGAGAGCCGCAGTCGCCTCGTCCATGACGATGATATCCGGGTCGTTCAGCAGCAGGCGGGCAAAAGTCAGCCGCTGTTTTTCACCGCCCGACAGCGTCTGGTCCCACGGCGCCTCCTCCTCCACCTTGTCTTTGAGATGGCCGAGACCAACCTTGTCGAGAGCTTCTCCTATCTCTTCGAAAGTCCAGCTCTCGGCCGCCTGCGGATAGCAGACCGCCCGGCGAAGGGTGCCGGAGGGAACATATGGCCGCTGCGGCAACATGAAAAGTCGGCTGCCGGCCCGAAAACTGACGCTGCCCCCGCCCCATGGCCACAGGCCCGCGATTGCCCGAACGAGCGTGCTTTTGCCGGATCCGGATTCGCCTGCGACCAGCACTCTTTCTCCCCGCCCGATTTCCACATCGGTCTCCTTGACGACGGCCGTGCCGTCACCGAGCGACACCGAAACATCCTTGAGGCTGAGCATCGTTTCGCCTTCCGTTTCACCGCGCACGATCCGGCCGAGCTTATCGCTCTGTTCGGCCCGCTCCAGCCCGTCAAGCGACATCATCAGGGAGGCAACGCGGCGTGCGCAGGCATTCCAGTCCGCCAGCCGGGGATAGTTGTCGACCAGCCAGCCGAAGGCGGATTGAACGATGGTGAAAGCGGATGCCGCCTGCATGACCTGACCGAGAGACATGCTTCCATCGAGAAATTTGGGCGCGCAGAGAAGAAGCGGAACAACGGGCGCGATCAACATCGATCCATGCGACACGACCGTGGTGCGCATATATTGCTGCGCCATCTGCTTCCACTGGTGCCGGACATTGCGGAACCTCCTGTCGAGGTCGCTTCGCTCTTCCTCTTCGCCGCCAAGCAGGGCGATACTCTCCCCGTTTTCCCGGACACGGGTGAGCGTGTAACGGAATTCCGCCTCCAGCTGGTTCTTGACCTCGGAGACCCTGACGAAGTTCCGGCCGATCAACGCGATGGAACTCGATGTGATGAGCGCATAGATCACCGCCGCAATCACGAGAAAGCCGGGTATCGTGACCGATAACCCACCGATCGGCAGCGTCAGCGCGCCGCCAATCGTCCACAGGACGATGATAAAGGTGGACGCCGATACGAAGGCGGCAATGACGCCCGCCACGAAATCCACGGGTGCTTCGGTGGCGATCCGCATATCTTCCGACAGCCTCGCCTCCGGATTTTGATGGTCGCCATCGATCAGGTTGAGCTGGTAATAGCGGCCATTTGCGATCCATCGGGAGACCAGCACCTTGGTCAGCCACGACCGCCAGCGTCGCTGGATGCGCATTCTGACGTAAACCTGCGAGGTCACAATGAAAACGCTTCCGAGAACCAGCGGCGGGAATATGGAAGCGAGAAAGTAGACCGTCGACGCATCCCGTTTTTCAATCGCATCGAAAATCCCGCGATTCCAGACGTTGATGCCATACTGAAAACCGACATTGACGCCGATCATAGCGAGAAGCCCGATGGAGAACGGCCAGGCAAGCCCGTCCCCACGGCGGCTCCAGAAACCCCGCGCGCTGATCAGAAAGCGCTTCAGAAGATATCGCTTGCGCGCCTCTTCGGCCTGCTGCGGCGTCAAACCCGAAGCGGGCTCCAATTCCTCCGGCGGAAGGGGATCATCGGGTGCGTCGTTGGCATGAACATTCTCTGCACCCTTTTGGCCGGTGCCATCGATCGGGTTCGGTTTTGCGTCAGCATCGGTCATGGATGCATAAACGGGTGACGGTTTGAAAAGTTGCCGGCCCGAAACAGTTTCCGGTTGGCGGAACCGGACCGGTCACTGCAAAGGCATCCTCGTCACGCAAATGGCGCTGCGAATGTTGTGCGATGCACAAATTTCGGAGGAACAGGCATGAAATTCGGATTTTTAGATACATATCATCCGGGAAAAACCGTCTAAAACTCTCTCAACTCAAGGAGAGACGTCATGACGGACACAACATCGCAGTTTGATGGGGTAGCTATCCCCCTGGAAACCACAGAAGAACCCGCGTGGACGGCTGCGACCTGGTTCGCCGTTCTTTCCATGGCGGCCACCAGCTTTGCGCTGGTATCGGCCGAGTTCCTGCCGGCGGGCCTGTTGACGCCCATGGCGCGCGATCTTGGCATCACAGAAGGCACGGCCGGGCAGGTCGTCACCGCCACCGCCTCCGTAGGCGCGGTGACAGCGCTGTTGAGCAATGTTCTGATCGGCAAGCTGAACCGCAAGACAGTGCTTGTCGGTCTTAGCGCGCTGGCGATCGCCTCCAACATTCTGGCATCGGTTGCCGCCGATTTCTGGCTATTGCTGTTGGGCCGGGCCGGACTGGGTATTGCACTCAGCGGTTTCTGGGCGCTGTCGGTTGCCGTTGTGGCGCGGCTTGTCGGCGCAAATTCAACCGGGCGCGGCATGGCTATCGTTACCCTCGGCGTTTCGCTTGCCACCATTGCAGCTCCTTCGATGGGCGCCCTGATCAGCGACTGGCTGGGATGGCGCATCGCCATGTCGATGACGGCGGGACTTGCCATCGTTGCCATGCTGTTACAGATACTCAGCCTGCCCTCTCTGCCGGCAAGTACAAGCAACAGTCTTTCCGATGTCCTTGGATTGACGCGGCGCCGCAGCGTTCAGCTCGGTATGCTTGCCATCCTGTTGCTGATGACGGGGCATTTTGCAGGCTCGGTCTATGTGCGTCCCTTCCTCGAAAAGGTCACGCTTCTTGACACCACGCCGATTGCGCTCGCCCTGCTCGGCTTTGGCGTTGCCTCCGTGATAGGCAATGTCGTCGGGGGCCGGATGGCTGACGCCAGTATCCGCGTTGCTCTCATCGTCACTGCCGCGGTGATGGCATTTGCGACGATCGCCCTCGTTATCTGGGGCGCTCATACGAGTGCGGCTTTTGCTCTCGTCGCACTTTGGGGCCTTGCATTCGGCATGGGGCCGGTCGTGCTGCCGACAAACCTCTCCCGTGGTGCACCCGATGCTCTGGAGGCAGCCGGCAGCCTGATGGTGGTATCTTTCCAGGTGGCGATCAGCATTGGCGCGGTGCTCGGCGGTTATATCGTTGACTCCTATGGTGCGACCGCGCCGCTCGCTCTCACTGCCGTCCTTGCCGCATTGACGGTCGCACTCGCCGTCGTGCAGCGTCGCGACTGATCCCTGCCATTCCTGGCCGCGGGCGACATGACGCCCGCGGCAACCAGAAGAGCGGCGACTTTCCGGAGTCGCCACCTGCAACAGGTTAAAAATTGGGGCAGGTCCTGCCTTGCGTCACTCCACCTTTGCGCTACGCTTGAGAACAGGGATTTCTCAATGGAGGGACTGAGGCATGTGCAACAATTGCGTGATCGAGAACGTAAAACGGAACATGCTGTCACGACGCCTGCTGTTCAAGGGCGCCGCGGCCGGTTTAACGGCCATGACGGCGGGCAGCCTGGCGGCGCCGGTGCTGGCGCAATCGGCCCGGCAGGTCGTTGATCTCACCCATACCTATGATTCCACATTTCCTACATTCGATGGCAAACCGGGCATAGAATACGAGTGGGCAGCGGAGATCGCCAAGGACGGCTATCAGCTCCACAAACTCACCATCTACGAACATACCGGCACCCATATCGATGCGCCTTTCCACTTCAGCGCGGATGGCGCGAGCGTCGACCAGCTGGAGCCGCAGAAACTTGTGGCGCCGCTTGTCATCGTCGATATCACCGACCGCGCCAAAGACGATGCCAATTCCACCATTGAAGCCGAAGACATCGAGCGCTGGATATCTGCGAATGGCGACATCCCGGCAGGTGCAATCGTGGCCCTGCGCTCCGGCTGGGCTACTAAAGTGAAGAGCCCCTCATTCCGCAATGACGACGCCGGAAAATTCGCCTTCCCCGGTTTCGGCAAATCGGCGACCGACCTTCTGCTCAAGCTCGAAACCGTCGCCATTGGCGTCGACACGCTTTCGCTGGATCCCGGCAACTCCGCAGATTTCGCGGTTCACAATTCCTGGCTGCCGGCGGGGCGCTACGGCATCGAAGGGCTGAACAACCTTGAGGCTCTGCCGGTGAAGGGAGCGAGCATAATCGTCGGCGCGCCGGCACACCGCGGCGGAACGGGCGGCCCAGCCCGTATTCTGGCCCTGGTCTGATACCGGCGCACGGCGCCGGAACGACAAGGCGCCGAATGAACTACGACTGAATAATCTCTTCAGCTTCCGTTCCAACGGGACCGTCTAAAACAAAGACGTTCAACCGCGGTCCTATCCGCCTGAGGAGACACAGTCATGATCCGGAAGTCTTTTATTGCTAGTGCACTCGTTGCTCTCGTTGGCATCGCCGCCACGGCACCCGCCATGGCCAATGATGTGCGCATCGAACAATATGGCTGGTCCAACTCTGTCGGTGGCGCGCAGGAAGGTTATGGCAACCGGATTCGCACCTACCAGAACGGCGGTTACAACCGGATTGTCGGCCATCAGTATGGTCGCCAAAACCTTTCGGCCGTCGGTCAGGAGGGACATGACAATTACGGCTCCACCTATCAGAACGGCAGCCGCAACGTGGCCGGTATCGGGCAATTCGGCTCCAACCACACCACCATCCTCACCCAGGATGGCAACGGCAACATCGCGGCCGGTGTTCAGGTGGGCCGTGGCTGCAGCGCCAATGTGAGCCAGGGCGGCAACGACAATGTCGCGGCCTTCGTGCAGGCCTGCCCTTAAGCAGCCCGCGATGAGGTGAAACGGGTCGAGATCGAAATATCAGATCGTCAGGGAGACGAGCCATGCCCCATACCCTCAGACATCCGCGCCGTCTGGCGGCGAGCCTTGCAATGGCCCTGCTTCCTTTCGGCGCTGTTGCGGCCATATCGACTGCAAAGGAACCGGCCGAAGGGCAGCGTTGCGAGATCAGGGCAACACCGCAGGCCGGCATGGTAAAGCTCGAGGCCGTCACAAAGAGTGACACCGGTGGCCGCGGGACTTACTCCTTTCACGTCGAAAAATCCGGCGGCGGCGGGAGTTCCGTCATCAATCAGGGCGGCGACTTCGACGTCGCGGCTGGACGTTCGCAACTGCTGAGCTCGGTGACACTCGATGCGAAGGGAGCCCGCTACAAGGCGGTGCTCGATCTCGTGATCGATGGCAGGAGCTTCAGTTGTACGAAGCAGATTGGCGGCGATTAGGCTGCCGTCATGTCGTATATTTCACCAGAAAGGGCGCCCGTTTCGGCGCCCTTTTTTCTTTTGATCGTGCCGGGCCCTCTGAACGACATGTGAATGGGCAATTCCGGTCTGGTTCAGTTGCGAAATGCGACAGTGGATCATCGGCAAGAGGCTGACAGATGGAGATAAGAATGACCAACAACCTATTGAAACTTCTTACCATTACTGCGCTTGTCGGCAGCCTCGCGCCAATCGGGTTTTCCGCACCCGCTCAGGCCGGCGGCCGGATTTCATTCGACCTCGCACCGGGCAATACAGCGGATGGAGATCTTCTTTCCACCGGGCTTCGCGCCTATTCGCTGTACCGTGGCCTGAAGGATGCCGATATCCGGCAGCTCGGCCGTGGCAACGCCGCCGGCATCGCCCAGAACGGCGGCGGCAATCTCGGCTTCATCCGGCAACGGGGCAACGGTCATGCCGCAACATTGCAGCAGAATGGCAACAACAACGCCTATGGCATTTTCCAGTATGGCCGCAACACGCAAACCAATGTGGTGCAGGATGGGGACAATGGCAGCGGCCTGACCTTCAGCTATGGCTGGTGAGACAATTATCGAACTGCCATACCCACGGCACCTCGCCACCGGGCGGGATCAATTATGGAGAACGGACAGAACCTTTCCGTCCCTGCCCTGCACGATATCATGCGACGGAACCGGTGGAGCATCGGCAGCCGGCAGGGGCGCGATTATCAACCACGCGCCGGGATAGTCGTTGCGAAGATGCCGGGGATTGTAGCGAATATTGGTTCCGGCGGCATGGTGAAGCGTCCCGAGCGTTGCGTCTTTTGACAGGACACCTCTTTTGATCTCGTGGAGTTTTCGCTCGCCATCAAGGGCAAACGTTGCTTCGGAAAGATCGAAACTGTCGATGTGAACGGTCTGGTCCTGAGCCGTATCGAGAACCCATTTATCGGAATCGACGAAGCCATCGGTATAGACATTGCCGGTGGAGGCGCGCAGGGACGTGCCTTTCGGCAGGGTGATGCCGTCGACAACATTGCCATCCGAAAGAGTGCAATTGCTGAAAGCGGAGATGCCGCCATCGGGCGAAAGATCGAACTCTACCGGTTGCGTCGCGTCGCAGCGCCAGCCGCTCTGGGTGGTTACGCCGTTGCCGGTAATCCGCATTGTCTGCGGGGTAAAGCCCACCGTTTCATAATTCTCGTTGGTTTTTATCGAGATATAACGGGCGATTTCGACGGCATCGATATCCGCCACCCGCACCGGATGCGGAAACACGGCCCGGTCGAAGGCTTCCCTGTTATTGGCAATGGCCAGTTGGAGTTTCGTGCCTTTGGGCATATCGATCTGGCCAAGGCGCGCCGGCTCGAGCAGTTCCGGCCGATGGCTTGCCGTCCTCTCTTTGTCATAGGCGCGCATCTGCAGATAAAAATCACCGAACCGAAAGAGGGTGAAAAGCGCGACGGCGGTTACCAGTCCATAGGACAGGATCATCGGGCGCTTCCAGCGGCCCGCCACATATCGGAAGACCAACAGGAGCGTCCAGACGACCCATACGAGGGTCGTGATGAGCAAGAAAGCAAGGAGAAGCAGCGCTTCGACGGACGGTAGTGCGACAGGGATCATGCAAACCAATGGTCTTGGGCGGATCGTCTTGATCCTGAAGAGACATCAGTGCTTTAGCCCACAAGCGGTTATCTTTTCAACTCGGCGATTGCGGGCGAACATACCAGTGGCTGCCCGGGCGACAGATAGCCGCCGCCCGGTCAATGCGCTTATACGCCATCAGCCGCCAAGCACGAAACGGGAGAATGCCAGGGCATTGCGGGCATCCTCGTCCATTTTCGCGAGGTCGGCGCCGCCGCTGAGATCGCGCCACACCTTGATGTCGGAGCCGATTGTTCCGCCGGTCTTGACGAACGGCTCCATGACGACCGCGCCGGTGTAATTGATATCGCGAAGGGCGAGGCCGATTTCGTGCCAGGGCATCCTGCCCTTGCCCGGTACGCGGCGATTGCTCTCGCCGGTATGGAAATGTCCCAGCAACGGGCCAGCCGTACGGATGGCCTCGCCAAAACTGTCTTCCTCGATATTCATGTGGAAGGTATCCAGCATGACTTTCACGTTGCTCTTGCCGACATCCTTGACGAAAGCGACGCCCTCGGCCGCCGTGTTGAGCACATGGTTTTCAAAGCGGTTGAGGACTTCGATGCACAGGTTGATGCCGAGATCATTGGCGAAATCGGCAATGCCGTGAATGCCTTCGACGCCGCGCGCATAATCGCCCGCCTTGTCGACCGGCTGCGAATAATCGATCGGCCAGTAGGAATGCAGCGCGCCGCCGATGGTGTGGATGTTGAGCTTGGCGACATTGGTAAGGGTGCGTTCAAAGAACGCCTTGCCGGCTGCACGAACCGCGGCATCCTCTGACGAAAGGTTCTTCGTTTTCGAAGGGCCGATGCCGGCGGTGAGGATGATGCCGTTATCCTTCGCGCTCTGCCTGATGACGGCGAGTTCGGCGTCGCTGTATTCATTGATGTGGTGGGCGGCGACTTCGATGATATCGAAACCGAGCTTGGCGACCTTCTCGATATAGGGGCCGAACTTGGCGCTCCACTCATGTTCCCAGTAAGAGTAATAGATGCCGTGTTTCATGGAGGTCTCTTTCGCTTTTCTGTTTCGCTTGACTTTGGATAGGGAGGTGCAGCCCTTCAGGCAGGTTCAGGACGCGGGGCCGCTTCCCGGATTTCCGATGCGAAGGTCCGGCTCCGTGCTTGTGGACGTGATGAAGCGGCCATTGGGGAGATCGTTTTCCTCCACCTTCCGGTTGATCTCGTCCTCGCCGAGACCGAAGCTTCGCCAGCGATCTCTCAGCCGCGCACGCAGGTCGTCTTCGTCGACATCAACGAAAATCGTGAGATCGAAGATCGGCTTGAGACGATCCCATGGCGACTGGCCGGCGAGGAGATAATTGCCTTCGCAGACGATGATATCGACGTATTGCGGGATCAGGCGGCCGCCGGCGCGGGCGATCTCGATGGCGCGGTCAAAGACGGGGACGGCAACGACATCGTCCTCATTGGCCTTCAGACGCTCAAGCATGTGGCGCAGGCCGTGGGCATCGAACGTATCGATGGCGCCCTTGAAAGGACGGCGCTTCATCTCTTCCAGAACGGCATCGTCATAATGAAAGCCATCCATCGGAAACAGTGCGGCCGATACGCCTTCGCCTGCATTCAACGCATCGACCACGCATTCGGCGATGGTTGATTTTCCCGATCCGGGCGCACCGGCGATCGCAATCATCAGACGCCTGCCCTTGGACCCTTCCAGTCGCTGGAGGGCAAGGTCCGCAATCTCGTGGGCATTCTCGTCAATTTTACTCAAGGTGCTTGCCCCGATAATGAGTGCTTTCAGAAAATGCGGTACTGGTTTGCCTTGTCGCGCAGGAATGCCAGGCCCTTGTCGAGAACCTCATCGGCGCTGGGCGCAACCGGCCGCCAGGTGGAAATCGCGCCGGCCATCTCCCTGGGCATCGCTGCGAAGCTTTCGAGCGTCAGCACGCCCTTGAAGCCGATGGCTGCGAGCGCCGAAAACACCTCGTCCCAAGCAACATTGCCGCAGCCCGGCGTGCCGCGGTCGCTTTCCGACATATGCATGTATTTCAGATGGTTGCGGGCGGCGATGATGCCATTGGCGATGCCCTTTTCCTCCATATTCATGTGGAAGGTATCGAGATGGATGAAGATGTTGTCGGCACCGATGCGCTCCACCAGCGCCACCGCCTGTTCGGCGGAATTGAGCAGATGGTTTTCGTAGCGGTTGACGGTCTCGATGCCGAATTGCAGGCCGAGTGTTTTTGCGTGGCCGGCAGCCCTGGAGAGCGCCCTTGTCAGATTGTCATATTCGCCCTGTGTCGGCGGAAATCCGGTTCGCTCATTGGTGCCGCCATAGGTAACACCCGTCAGCGCCTCCGCGCCCATTTCTGCGGCCTTGTCGAGCGCAGCATTCAGATGGTCGATTGCCGCATCGGGACGCGCGGACGCCCAGGCGGGCTCCGGCAGCACCAGCGAGCAGACGGCCCGCAAGCCGTATTTCTCCAGCAGGGCGCGCGTGTGTTTTGCATCGACGGCGGGGATATCGATGAGAGGAATCTCGATGAAATCCTGACCGTAATCCGCGGCAGCGGCGATGGACCGTCTGGCGTTTTCGTGGTCCCAGTTCAGGGACCACATCATTGCGTGAACACCGAAGCCTTTCACGTCATACCTTCTTTCTGAGAGATGCGAAGTAGCTCGAAAACAGGCCGCGCGCCGCCATGACGACAATCATCAGCACGCCCCAGAGCGCCGTTGCCAGATGCTGGTTGGCGCCGAGAAGATTGAGGCCGGACGACAGGAGCTGCAAAACGATGAGCGCGACGAAGACGGGCAGCACCCGACCGAAACCGCCGAACGGATTGATGCCGCCGAGAAAGGCCGCCAGCACCGTGATCAGCAGATAGGATTCCCCGTGGCCGACACGGACGGAGTTGAAACGGGCAAGCATGATGATGCCGGCAACCGCACACATCAGGCCCGAGAGCGTGTAGACGAGAACCTGAATCTTGCGCGTATTGAGACCGGAATAACGCGCGGCTTCGATGTTCGAGCCGATCATCAACAGGCCGAAGCCGAGCTTGGTTCGTGTCAGCAGCACATGCCAGAGGCCGACGCAGACGATGAATATCAGAAGCGGGATCGGCAGACCGAGAAGCGTGCCGTGACCGAGCGGCGCCATATAGGCGGGGAAACCGGAAACGTCTCCGCCACGGGTGAGAAACTCGCCAAGGCCGCGCAGGAAAATCATCATCGACAACGTCACCAGAATGGGGTGCGCGCGGGTGTAGGCAATCGCCGCCCCCGTCATCGCGCCGGCAGCACCGCCGGTGACAAGTGCGACAAGGCAGGCGAACAGGAAGGCACTCGGCGGCGCATCCACCCCGCCATGAGCCTGCAACACCCAGGCTGCGGCGAGACCCGACAGATTGGCTGCGAAGGTAACGGACAGATTGATGCCGCCCGTCAGCAGCGGCAACAGCATCGCCAGTGTCAGCAGGCCGAGTTCCGGCAGCTGGAAGGCAACCGAACCGAATGTCGCGAGCGAGAGAAAGTTATCGGCAAAGGTTCCGAAGATGAGCATAACCGCAATAAAGGCAATCACCGGCCCGGCCATGTCGGCACCGAAAATCGCGTTGAATTTCCGAACGAGACTGTTCATCGCTGTGCGCTCCCCTTTTTCGTGGATGTGCGAAGCGCACTCGGCAAAAGCTTGTCGAAGCGGGTGGAAGAGAGCGTGATGGCGATGAGGATGATGGCCCCCACGATCATCTTGAAGGCAAAGGGAGAAACGCCCATCAGGTTGAGACCGTTCTGGGTGATCGACACCATCAGCACCCCGAGCACGCAGCCGATGACCGACCCCTTGCCGCCACCGAGCCGGGCACCGCCGAGGACGGTGGCGGCAAGAACATCCAGCTCGCGGCCATAAAGCGCGTTCGGCACCACCTCCTGCGCGTAATGCGCCTGCATGAGCCCGGCAATGCCCGCCATCAGGCCGAGCCAGCCGAAGGAAATATAGTGCATGGCGCCGATATTGATGCCGAAGCGGCGTGCGCCTTCAGGATTGTCACCAAAGGCGTAGAGCTTGCGACCGACGGTAGTGCGCGAAATCATGAACCAGGTGGCAAAGCAGCAGAGGATCATGACCACGACGGGCAGCGTCAGCTCTACCCAGGAACCATCGGACATCTCGCGCTCGTAAAACACCACGCGCGTGGACAGCCATTCCGGCAGATCGTAGATCGACACGCCCTTGGTGAAGAACATCAACAGCCCGAAGAAGATGTTGAAGGTGGAGATGGTCGCGACGATGGAAATGATATTGAGCCGCCAGACGAGGAAGGCGTTGACGAAACCGAGACTAAGGCCAACCGCGCCGGCGATGATGAAACCTTCCGCCCAGTTGCCGCCGCCGAGCGCATTGAGCGCCAGCACCGTGACATATTGGACGACGGAGGCCGCGACCGCGAAGGAAATGTCGATACCGCCCGAGATCAGCACCACAAGCAGGCCGACCGCAAAGATGATGTTGACCGCCGAGACATTCAGCACATCGAAGGCGTTGGAAATGGTGAGGAACCGGTCGGTGGCAAAAGACAGTCCCGTGCAGAGCAGCACCATGACGACCAGCAGCGTGAATTCGGTTGTATGTCCGAGGATGAGCCTACGCATAGATGGCGGACTCCAGTTCGGTCAGCGACAGCCGTCGCGGATCATAGGTGGCGTGGAACCGGCCTTCGACCATGTGGATGACCCTGTCTGTATTGAAATAAACTTCCGGGGCTTCGTCGGAGATCACGATGATCGAGAGACCTTCTGCGGCGAGCTTGCGGACGATTTCGAAGATGCCGGCGCGGGCGCCGACATCGACCCCCACGGTCGGCGCATCGAGGATGAGGATTTTCGGCCCGATTGCCAGCCACTTGGCAATTGCCACGCGCTGCTGGTTGCCGCCCGAAAGCGTGCGGATCGGATCTTCGGGCAGGCCGATCTTCACCCCAAGCGCCGAAATCCACCGGGAAACGACATCCGCCTTTTTAGAGGGTGAGATGAGGCCGCCGCTCAGCAGCCGGTCGAGCGAGGCCATGACGAGATTGTCGGCAATGGATTGCGGCTGGTTGAGACCGAGCGATAGCCGGTCTTCGGAAAGATAGGCGACGCCCGCCCGGATCGCATCGCGGTTGGAATGAAAATCCACCCTCTTGCCGTCAATCAGGATTTCACCCGATTGCGGCCGATGCATGCCGAACAGCGTCAAAGCCAGTTCCGTGCGGCCGGCTCCCAAGAGGCCGGTTATGCCAAGCGTTTCGCCCCGCCGCAGATCGAACGAAACGTCCACGAACTCGCCGGCCCGGCTCAGCCCGCGCACCGAGAGAACGACGGGCTTGTCATCGTGATCGGCGGCGATGACGGCGTTGTCGAAATTGCGGCCGGTCATCAGCTCGGTCACCCGTGACTGGGTCATGCCTTCAACGGGAAAGACACCGACAAGCGAGCCGTCTCGCAGCACGGTGATGCGGTCTGAAATCTCAAGTACTTCCGCAAGGCGATGCGAGACGAAGACAACCGCGACACCTGAGGCCGACAGGTTGCGGACGATGTCGATCAGGTAATCCGTTTCAGACTGCGTGAGCGACGCGGTCGGTTCGTCCATGAAAACGAGCCGCGCTTCCCCGACCAGTGCGCGGGCAATCGCCACGATCTGACGCTGGGCGATGGGCAGTTCCTTGAGCGGCTTATCAAGATCGATCTCGACGCCGAGCCGGGCCAGCGCCTTTTCGGCCGCCTGCTCGATGGCGCGCTTGTCGACCAGCCCGTATTTTCCATTCACCGCGTACTGGAAGCCGATATTCTCAGCCACCGTCATTTCATCGAAAAGCGCCAGATCCTGCCAGATCACCTGGATGCCAAGCGATTGCGCAAGCGTCGGGGTCATCGCAGCGATGGATTTGCCGTCGAAATAGAGCTCGGCGTCACTCTCGGGCGTGTAAACGCCTGTGATGACCTTGATCAGCGTGCTTTTACCGCAGCCGTTTTCACCGGCAAGGCAATGCACTTCACCCGGATTGACCTCGAAAGAAACACCTTTCAGCGCGCGGACGCCGCCGAAGGTGACTTTGACATTTTTGAGGGACAGGAGCGGTTCTGCGCTCATGATAACGTAAATCTCCTTCGCCGCGGCAGCATTGCAGACGTGGCGCTCGGCATGTTTTCCAGATGGGACGTCGCGCGCGTATTACACCCGCGCGACGCCCTTGGCCTTGGGGAGGATCAGAGGCCCATGGAAACGAGCTTGTCGATGCTTTCCTTGTCGATCTTCAAAAGCTGGTCGACGACGATGGTGTTGCCCTCGGGATTGATGGTGCCGAGACCTTCGATAGTGTCGCCGGCCTTGGGTGTCTCGCCCTTGGCGATACGGTCGGCGAGGGTGATGAAGACTTCACCGGCCTGTTTCGGGTTCCACATGAAGCCGCCCGTCAGCGCGCCTGATTTGATCAGCTTGGCGCCCTGCCCCGGAGAGAACGGGCCGATGACGAAGACCTTGCCATCCTTGCGCCGCTCTTCGACGGCACGCCCGGCACCGATCGGCCCCTGCGAACCGAAGGCGAGGAAACCGCTCAGGTCAGCATTGGCGGACATCAGGTCAAGCGCCGTCGAACGGCTCTTGTCGAGATCTTCGGCGACACCGTAGCGATCGCCGACGAGCTTCATGTCCGGATAATTGGCCTTGATGTAAGCGATGGCGGCATCCGCCCAGGCATTATGAAGCGGAACCGTAAGCGAACCGACGAAGACGGCATAGGAGCCCTTGCCGCCCATCTTTTCCGCCAAGAGCTTGCCATGCGCTTCGCCGAAACCCTTGGCGGATGCCAGTTCGAAATCCCAGTCAGCGCCGAGCTGCTTGGGCGATTCATGGGTGATGACCTTGATACCAGCGGCCTGGGCCTTTTTCAGCACCGGCTCCAGCACCTTCGCATCATTCGGCACAACGCCGATGAAATCGACCTTCTGGGCGATCAGGTCTTCGATGGCGCGGACCTGCAGGGCGGGATCGGCGCTGGTCGGGCCGACCATGAAACCGTCGACACCGAGCTTCTTGCTCTGTTCCTTGATACCGGCCTCCATGGCGTTGAACCACGGAATGCCGCCGATCTTGACGACGACGCCCACCTTCGGCCCTTCGGCAAAGGCGGTGGACGAGAGCAACGCGAGCGACAGGCCGACCGCTGCAGCAATAATTTTCTTCATGATGTTCCTCCTCAAAAAATCGGCAAACGAAACCCGCCGCAGCCATTTTTTATCTGGCGCGTTCAAAATTTCTCATCTCGCTTATTCGAGACTCTCCCTTGCCACTCCCACAGCAACCATCCTGCACAATCGATATTGCCAATGTGCACAATCGATGGTGCAATAACCATAACATGAAGCGCCCTTCCGTCAAGGGGATGTGTACTCTAATAATTGGAATCAGTTGGGGAGGTCGCAGTGACGGGTATAAGTTCCAAGAAAGCCACCATTTATGACTTGTCGATATTGTCGGGTGCATCAGCCTCGACAGTGAGCGCCGTGTTGAACGGATCGTGGCGCAAACGGCGGATTTCGGAGGAGACTGCCGACAAGATTCTCTCGCTCGCCAAGGCGCATCGCTACACCACCAACCTGCAGGCCCGCGGCCTGAGGAGTTCAAAATCCGGTCTCATCGGGCTTCTGGTGCCCATTTATGACAACCGGTTCTTTTCATCCATGGCGCAGACGTTCGAGGGGCAGGCCCGCAAACGCGGCCTGTCGCCCATGGTGGTCTCCGGGCGGCGCGATCCCGAGGAAGAACGCCGCACCGTGGAGACCCTGATCGCCTATTCCATCGATGCCCTCTTCATTGCAGGCGCGACCGATCCTGACGGCGTGCACCAGGTCTGCGCCCGCGCAGCACTGCCGCATGTCAATATCGACCTTCCCGGCAAATTCGTACCCTCGGTCATTTCCGACAACAGGCACGGTGCGGAGATACTGACATCGGCGATCCTTGCCCATGCGGAAAAAGGCGGGCCTCTCGGCCCTGACGATGTCATCCTGTTCGGCGGTCACGACGACCACGCCAGCCGCGAGCGTATCGACGGCTTCCACGCCGCCAAGGCCGCTTATTTCGGCGCGGTGAGCGGAGACGATATCGAGATCACCGGTTATTCACCGCATATGACGGAGCTGGCATTCGAACGTTTCTTCGAGCGCAGGGGCCGCCTGCCCCGCTGCTTCTTCGTCAATTCATCGATAAATTTCGAAGGCCTGCTTCGTTTCATGGGGCGTCATGATGGCGAGGCCTTCGGCGACATCGTTGTCGGCTGCTTCGACTACGACCCTTTCGCATCCTTCCTTCCCTTCCCGGTCTATATGATCAAACCCGATATCGCGCAGATGCTCGAAAAGGGTTTCGAACTGCTGGAAGAGAATCGGACCGAGCCGGAAGTCACCATCATCGAACCGAAGCTCATTCCCCCGCGAACCGCTCTCGAAGGCCCGCTCGACGACATATGGGACCCGGTTGCATTGCCTCGCATGGCGAAGTGACTGCGCGAATTCCCGCTTGACCTCAACTGCGCTTGAGGTCGTACCGATTGCATGGCGCTTCACCATTGCAACGGGATGATGATGATCGAAAAACTCATGAGGATGCTGGAAGACGGACGGGACAGTCCGCTGCTGCGCTTTTCAATCGCGAAGACTTTGACGACCGCAGGGCAATTCGAAGATGCCGCACATCATCTGCAGGAGGCCATCCGGCAGGACCCAGACTATTCGGCGGTCTGGGCCGAACTCGGAGAATGCCGCGCACGGTTGGGGGATGACGACGGCGCCATTGCGGCGTGGGTGGAAGGAATGTCGGTGGCCATCAGGCGTGGCGACATTCAGGCCAAAAGGCAGATGGAGGTCCGGCTGCGACGTTTGCGGTCGCGCGCCCCGAAGGGTGCCGGTTGATGAGACCCGCATTAGCGGTGCAACCGGTCGCGTCGTTGCCAGCGCAATCGAGCCCATGCGCAAAAAATCGCCGGAAGGTTAGCCAGATTTCATAAAACTGGCTATGATCGCCGGAAAAATCACGGGAGGCGGCTGTCGAGGGCCGGTGATTTATGGGTTTTTCGGATCACATCAAGGAAATCGAGCACGTCGGACAGGGCAGGAATACCGGCCGGGATGCGGTGGTGCTTGAATCCTGGCGACGTTGTCTCGACACCTATCAGCTTGATCCGGCCAAGGCCCGCGAAGCCGTCATCGTTTCCGAAACATGCCTGCGCGAGCATCGCCAGCGGGCTGAAGACCTCGTCCACATCGCCCGTTCCGGCCTGGAGCGGCTGTATCGGCAGGTGGCCGAGCAGAATTACGTTCTTCTTTTGTCGGATCAACAGGGGGTGACGGTCGAGTTTCTGGGCGACCCGTCATTCAACAACAATCTGCGCAAGGCCGGGCTTTACCTGGGCTCTGAATGGTCGGAGCCGCGCGCCGGCACCTGCGCCGTCGGCGCCTGCATCGCCACCGGCGAAGCACTGACGATCCATCAGACCGATCATTTTGATGTGACGCATACACCGCTTTCCTGCACCGCAGCACCGATCTACGATACCCAGGGCGCGCTCACTGCTGTACTCGATATTTCACTTCTGAGTTCCCCCGTCCTTAAGACCAGCCAGAACATGGCGCGCCATCTGGTTTCCTCGACCGTGCGAAGGATCGAACTGGCAAATCTGATGGCCAGCAGCCGCCATGATCTTGTACTGCGCTTTGCGGGCGCGCCCGAATTTCTGGATGTCGACCCCGAAGCGGCCCTGTCCGTCGATGGCTCCGGCCGGATAACGGGCATGACGCATGCCGCCGCACGCCTTCTCGCCGCATCGCGCGGGCTTGACTGGCGCTTGCCCGAGCGCCTTCTCGGGGAGCGGGTAGAGGAGTTTTTCGAGGCCGGCTTTGACGAGCTTGCCTCCCTCACCCGGTCAAGCCTGCCGCAGGAGCGGCGCATCGTCGTGAAGGACGGCACGGTGCTTTATGCGCACGCGATCGAACCGCAGCAGCGCCGGTCGACCCTGCCGCTTGCCCGTCCAAAATCCCAGCCTGTGAAAGAGCTCGGCGGCGATGGGCCGACGGTTCGAAACCTCAGGCGCAAGGTGGAAAAACTGGCGCCCGCAAAACTGCCAATCCTGCTGCAGGGACAGACCGGAACCGGCAAGGAACATCTCGCCCGCATCATTCATGACGTCAGCGGCGTTTCCGGCCGCTTCGTCGCCGTCAATTGCGCCGCCATTCCCGAACAGCTGATCGAGAGCGAATTATTCGGCTATCTGCCGGGAGCCTTCACGGGTGCGCTGGCGAAAGGACGCAAGGGGCTCGTGGAAGAGGCAAAGGGCGGGACGCTTTTCCTCGACGAGATCGGCGACATGCCGTTTGCGGCACAAAGCCGCCTTTTGCGGGTGCTGGCCGAAGGCGAGATCCTGCCCGTTGGTGGCTCCACCCCCCAGAAGGTGAATTTCAGGGTGATTTCCGCATCGCACCGCCCGTTGAGCGACATGGTACGGACAGGCAATTTCCGTGAAGATCTCTACTACCGCCTGAACGGGGCCGTGCTGACCTTGCCGGCGCTTTGCGAGCGCGACGACTTCCCTTGGCTCCTCGATAGGCTTCTGGAAAAACATGGGCTGCCGGGTCGTCCCCTGACGCTCTCCAACGCCGCCCGGATGTCGATCCTTGGCCATCGCTGGCCCGGCAATATCCGCGAGCTGGACAATGCGATAGCCTTTGCCGCCGCCCTTTGTGATGACGGGGTGATTACGGCGGAAGACCTTCCCGATCATCTTGTCTCCGCAACGCCAGCCCCCATGATCGACAGTCGCGGTGCCGATCTCGGCGCGCTTCTGGCCGCCTGCAACGGCAATGTGTCGGAGGCCGCGCGCCGGCTTGGCATCGACCGCACGACCATGCACCGGCGAATGCGACGCCTCGGCATCGGAAGGCCTCACTAGAAAAAGTGAGGCATGCGCCACGGCTGTCGCGCCACAGCTGTGGCGCTGTATAAAACCGTCACTCTGGTAAACCCCCGCAATTTCGGGCTTCCGGCATGGCAAACCTTGCTGGCACGGGCATTGCACCTTCTCCGGCATCAGGAGCCATCGAGGAGAAAACATGCGCGCGCTCAGATTTCATGCAGCCAGGGACCTGCGGGTTGAAGACATTTCCGAGCCGAAACGGCCGGGACCGGGACAGGTTCTCGTCCGCAACCGGTTTGTCGGCATCTGCGGCACCGATCTGCATGAGTATAGTTACGGTCCGATCTTCATACCCACCGAACCGCATCCCTTCACCGGGGCTCACGGCCCGCAAGTTCTCGGTCACGAATTCGGCGGTGTCATAGAGGCGGTCGGCGAAGGCGTCACCTCCGTTAACGTCGGTGATCGGGTGTCGATCCAGCCGCTCATCATGCCGCGATCCGGTGACTATTTCGCTGACCGTGGCCTTTTCCATCTCAGCACACAACTCGCGCTGGTCGGTCTCAGCTGGGAAGGCGGCGGCATGGCGCAGGCAGCGCTCGTCAACGAATATAATGTCCAGAAAATTCCCGACGAGATGACGGATGAAGAGGCCGCACTCGTCGAACCCTCGGCGGTTGCCGTTTATGCCTGTGACCGTGGCGGCGTCACCGCCGGCAACAGCGTCCTGGTCACCGGCGCCGGTCCGATCGGCATGCTCACGCTTCTTGCCGCGCGCGCGGCAGGCGCTGCGCAACTTTTCGTATCGGACCTCAATGACGCTCGCCTTGAGCTTGCCTGCAGTATCGTCCCCGACGTCATCACCATCAATCCGAAGCGTGACGATGTCGGTGATGTCGTGCGCGCAGCAACGGAGGGCAAGGTCGGCTGCGATGTGGCAATCGAATGCGTGGGCAATGAACATGCGCTCAAGGCCTGCGTCGATGCTGTGCGCAAACAGGGCGTTGTCGTCCAAACCGGCCTGCATCCGCATGAAAACCCGATCGACTGGTTCCAGGTGACATTCCGCGACCTGGAGATCAAGGGCTCGTGGGCCTATCCGACCCACTACTGGCCCCGGGTCATCCGGCTCATCGCCTCCGGGCTGCTGCCGGCGACGAAGATCGTTACCAGACGCATCACGCTCGATACGGCAGTGCCGGAGGGATTCGATGCCCTGCTCGACCCCGCCGGCACCCATCTGAAGATCCTGATCGATCTTTCGAGATAGCCTGTTGCCTCCGGTATGCCGGGAAGAGGAGCCCAACATACGGAGGCCACTGGCTTCAGGGGCGGCGATTCGCCGCTCCACCATCAGACCAAGCACCATGGAGGAGATAAATATGCTTGATGTCAGTCCCGCCACCAAAATCGACACCGTTCTTTCCAAGCTCGGCAATGCGCTGGAAAATGGAGACATAGACGCCACCGTCAACCTGTTTCAGGCTGATTGTTACTGGCGCGACCTCGTGACCTTTACCTGGAACCTGAAAACGCTGGAAGGGCGGGAGCAGATCCGCGACATGCTGACAAACCAGCTTTCCGCCATCAAACCCTCGGGCTTGGTGCAGGATGTGAAGGAGCAGGCCTCGGAAGGCAATGGCGTCACCCAAGGCTGGTTCGAGTTCGAGACCAAGGTTGCCCGTGGTTACGGCCATATCCGCCTGAAGGACGGGCTGATCTGGACCCTGCTCACCACCATGAGCGAACTGAAGGGCCATGAAGAGCCGAAGGGTATCCGTCGCCCGATGGGCGCGGAGCACGGCCACGACCGCAACCGCCGGACCTGGAAGGAAAAACGCGAGGCCGAAGCCGCCGAACTCGGCTATTCGGAGCAGCCCTATGTCGTCATCATCGGTGGCGGACAGGGAGGCATTGCACTTGGCGCGCGTCTTCGCCAGCTTGGTGTGCCGGCGATCATCATCGAAAAAAATGAACGGCCCGGCGACAGCTGGCGCAAGCGCTACAAATCGCTCTGCCTGCACGACCCCGTCTGGTACGACCACCTGCCCTACATTCCGTTCCCGGAAAACTGGCCCGTCTTCACGCCGAAGGACAAGATGGGTGACTGGCTGGAAATGTACACAAAAGTCATGGAGCTGAATTACTGGGGCTTCACCACCTGCAAGTCCGCCCAATATGACGAGACGACTGGCGAATGGACGGTGGTTGCCGACCGCGCCGGCAAGGAGGTCGTGCTGCGGCCGAAACAGCTGGTACTGGCGACCGGCATGTCGGGCAAGGCGAATATCCCGAAATTCCCCGGACAGGATGTCTTCAAGGGTGAGCAACAGCACTCCTCGCAGCATCCGGGTCCGGACGCCTATGCCGGCAGGAAGGTCGTAGTGATCGGCTCCAACAACTCGGCGCATGATATCTGCGCAGCGCTCTGGGAAGCGGGCGCTGACGTCACCATGCTTCAGCGGTCCTCCACCCATATCGTCAAATCGAACTCGCTGATGGATATCGGTCTCGGCGACCTCTATTCCGAGCGGGCAGTGGCAAACGGCATGACCACGCGCAAGGCCGACCTCATCTTCGCCTCCCTGCCCTACAGGATCATGCATGAATTCCAGGTTCCGGTATACGATCGCATTCGCGAACAGGACGCCGATTTTTATGCCGCGCTCGAGAAAGCCGGTTTCATGCTCGATTTCGGCGACGACGAATCCGGCCTGTTCATGAAATATCTGCGGCGTGGATCGGGTTATTACATCGATGTCGGGGCCTGTGATCTCGTGATCGACGGCTCGATCAAGCTGAAATCCGGGGTGGATGTCTCGCACCTGAGAGAGAATGCCGTGGTGCTGAAGGATGGCACGGAATTGCCTGCCGATCTGGTTGTCTATGCGACCGGCTATGGTTCGATGAATGGCTGGGCGGCCGACCTCATTTCGCGTGAGGTAGCGGACAAGGTGGGCAAATGCTGGGGCCTCGGCTCCGACACCACCAAGGATCCCGGCCCATGGGAAGGCGAGCAGCGCAACATGTGGAAGCCGACACAACAGCAGGCGCTGTGGTTCCACGGCGGCAACCTGCATCAATCGCGGCATTACTCGCAATATCTCGCGCTCCAGCTCAAGGCGAGACAGGTGGGCCTGAGAACACCCGTTTACGGCCTTCAGAAGCCGCATCATCTGTCCTGACCCGGAGGGAGTTCCGGCCCGCCTCGATAAGACGGGCCGGGCATTTTTACGACTGCGGCTTATCGGATCGCCAGAATCGATAAAGCTCAGCGACATTGCCGCTGGTCATGAGCGGCATTGCCGCCTTCAGCAGCGCCACCGGCCAGTCCCACCATTTCATCTCGAGCAGCATGGCGATGCTGTCGTCATCGAACCGCTTGCGGATCGTTTTTGCGGGATTGCCGCCGACGATGGCATAGGGTTCGACATTCTTCGTCACCAGCGCCCGCGTTCCGATCACCGCGCCATCGCCGACCGTGATGCCGGGCATGATGATCGCTTCCGAGCCTATCCAGACATCGTTGCCGATGACGGTATCGCCCGCTGGCAGATAGCCGTTGCCGGCATTCTCGAATTCCGGCACCTCCGGCATGAAGAAGAACGGGAAGGTGCTGATCCACTCGTTGCGATGGCCCTGATTGCCGGCCATGATGAAGGCGGCGCCCGAACCGATCGAGCAGAAGCTTCCGATCACCAGCCTGTCCGCGCCTTCATCCGGCAGCAGATAACGGGCGCAATCCTCAAAACTGTGGCCGTGATAATAGCCGGAATAATAGCTGTATTTCCCGACCACGAGGTTCGGGTTTCTGACCTGCTTGTCAAGCGTGATGCCCCGGAACGGGCTTTCGAAGTAATTTTCCATTGGAGTAATCTCACTGCAAATGTTCGCATTCGCTTGCCTTCAGACAAGCCGACGCCGAGCGCCAAGCCTGTCGGCTTCTCGCTCGATGCTCCTCGCGCGGCGGCGGGAGCTAGATGCAGGTGATACTCGATGCTTTTATCATTCAGTCTGGTTACCGCGAAAAGAGGCGAAGGCCAAGCCGAGACATGTCGCCAGTCTCCAATGGTCTGATCGGAGCACCGCCACCCATAAAAAACAGCGGGGATTTCTCCCCGCTGTCCACGTTCATCGGCGTTTTCAGTGCATCGCCATCGCGGAGCCTTTAGCCCAAGCACGGCGATAATCACGATTTCAGTAATGCACCGACTGGGAATCGATCGGCGTCGTCTTCGGCGGAGCGAACTTCGTCAGGTCGATGCCCTCGACGGCGGAACGATACTCCTCGATGCTCGGCGTACGGCCGAGAATGGCGGACAGCACCACGACCGGGGTCGAGGCCAGAAGCGATTCACCTTTCTTTTCGGCACTGTCTTCAACGACACGGCCCTGGAAGAGACGCGTCGAGGTTGCCAGAACCGTGTCACCCTTCGCCGCCTTTTCCTGGTTGCCCATGCACAGGTTGCAGCCCGGGCGTTCCAGATAGAGGATGTTTTCGTATTCGGTCCGGTTCGTTGTCTTCGGATTGATATCATCGAATTCGAAGCCGGAATATTTCTGCAGGATTTCCCAATCCCCTTCCGCCTTCAGCTCGTCGATGATGTTGTAGGTCGGCGCGGCAACGACGAGCGGAGCCTTGAATTCGACCTTGCCTTCGGTCTTTTCGATGTTGCGCAGCATCTGCGCGACGATCTTCACGTCGCCCTTGTGCACCATGCACGAGCCGACGAAGCCGAGATCGACCTTCTTGGTAGCGCCATAATAGGAAACCGGACGGATCGTATCGTGCGTGTAGCGCCTCGAAACGTCGTTGTTGTTGACGTCTGGATCGGCGATCATCGGTTCGTTGATGACATCGAGATCGACGACGACTTCAGCGAAATATTTCGCATTCGCGTCAGGCTTCAATGCTGGAACTTCACCGGAACGGATCTCCGCAATGCGCTGATCCGCCTTCGCAATCAGGCCTTTAAGCGTCTGTGCGGCATTGTCCATGCCCTTGTCGATCATGATCTGGATGCGCGACTTGGCGATCTCCAGCGACTCGATCAGCGTTTCGTCTTCGGAAATGCAGATCGAGGCCTTGGCCTTCATTTCGGCCGTCCAGTCGGTGAAGGTGAAAGCCTGGTCGGCAAGCAGCGTTCCGAGATGGACTTCGATGATACGGCCCTGGAACACGTTATCGCCGTGCTGCTGCAGCATCTGCGCCTGCGTTGCGTGCACAACGTCGCGGAAGTCCATGTAGGGCTGCATCGTTCCCTTGAAGGTGACCTTGACCGATTGCGGGATCGGCATGGTCGCCTCGCCCGTCGCCAGCGCCAGTGCGACGGTGCCGGAGTCCGCGCCGAAGGCGACGCCCTTGGACATGCGCGTGTGGCTGTCGCCACCGATGATGATCGCCCAGTCATCCACGGTTATGTCGTTCAGCACCTTGTGGATCACGTCCGTCATCGAATGATACACGCCCTTCGGGTCGCGCGCGGTGATGACGCCGAAATTATGCATGAAGGACATGAGCTTCGGAATATTCGCCTGCGCCTTCTTGTCCCAGACGGAGGCGGTGTGGCAGCCCGACTGATAGGCGCCGTCCACCAGCGGCGAAATGACGGTGGCCGCCATCGCTTCCAGTTCCTGCGCGGTCATCAGACCGGTCGTATCCTGCGAGCCGACGATGTTGACCTTGACGCGAACGTCGGAGCCGGCGTGCAACACCTTGCCAGGCGTCACGCCAACGGCGTTGCGGTTGAAAATCTTCTCGACGGCCGTGAGGCCCTGGCCTTCGGTCGAAATTTCCTTGTTCGGTGCAAAGACAGGGGTCGCCTCGACGCCAAGCGTTTCAGCGGCAAAAGTCTGCAGCTTCTTGCCGAAGACGATGGCGTAGGAGCTGCCCGCCTTCATGAATTCCATCTTCTGGGGCGTGAAGGACGAAGCGAGGTCGACCAGCTCGGTGCCGTTTTCGTCCCGCAGCTTGCGATTCTTGGCGTCGATCTTGAGGACCGTGCCGGTCTCGACCGAATATTTCTGCTCAAGGATGGGGTTGCCGTCATTGTTGAGGATCGGCTTGCCGTCTTCGCCGAGCTTCTTCACCCAGTTCTTCAGGTTGATGCCGATGCCGCCCGTCACATCGACGGTGGTGGCGAAAATCGGCGAAATGCCGTTGGTGCCCGCAACGATGGGGGCATAGTTGACGAAGGGCACGTAGGGGCTGGCCTGCTTGCCGGTCCACAGCGCCACGTTATTGACGCCAGACATGCGCGAGGAGCCAACGCCCATCGTGCCCTTTTCGGCGATCATCATCACCCGCTTGTCCGGATGCTGCTTCTGCAGCGCGACGATTTGCGCCTGCGCTTCCGGCGAGATCATACACTGGCCGTGCAGTTGGCGGTCGGAGCGCGAATGCGCCTGATTGCCGGGAGACAGGAGGTCGGTGGAAATATCGCCTTCGGCGGCGATGAAGGTGACGATCTTGATCTCGTCTTCAACGTCGGGGAGCTTGGTGAAGAATTCGGCCTTGGCGTAGCTTTCCAGCACGTCCCTGGCGATGGCATTGCCCGCCTTGTAGGCGTCGCGCAGGCGGAACATGTCGGCATCGTAAAGGAACACCTGCGTCTTCAGCACTTCGCCAGCCTTGGTGGCAATCGCAGCATCGTTGCCGAGCGCGATATCGAGCAGCACCTTGATCGACGGGCCGCCCTTCATGTGCGACAGCAGCTCCAGCGCGAAGGAAGGCGCGATCTCCGGCACGACGACTTCGCCGAGGATGATCTGCTTCAGGAAGGCCGCCTTGACGCCAGCGGCGCTCGTGGTGCCCGGCAGCGTGTTGTAGATGAAGAATTTCAGGGCATCAGCGCGGTGCTCGCTGCCCGCATCCTTGATCAGTTCGATAATCTCGGCCGTCAGTGCACCGTCATCGATCGGCTTGGGCGCGAGACCCTGTGGTTCTCTGCTTTTGATTTCAGCCAGGTAATCCAAGTAAAGGTTCATCGCAATCCCAACGTCATGATGTCTATGGGGCCGAACACAGCGTCACCGAACGGTACTGTTGATCGGCCCGGGTTTCTATCGATTTCGAGTACGCCAACCGGGGCCGGCTGACAAGATGTCGCATTTCAGTAAAAAACTCGTGGACGGGATTTAGCGTCGATCCTGCGCTTTGCAACCACGTCGCGACACTTTTGATTGTGGCGGCCGCTGCATTTCAGCCAGTGGTTTTTCAGCCACCCTCATTAAGGATTTATTAACCAAATCGGTACGAGTATTAGATTATTCTAATTACCCGTTATTGGCGTAATTCCATGTTGCGCATCGAAAAATCAGCAACGCAGCAGCTTGGGGAGGCAGCATGAAGTTTGCAGCATCAGGCTATTTATTGTCATTTGCGGCACTGCTCCTCACGCCGGCATCGGGCGTCGCGCAGGTCGCCACGACGAATTTCAACGTCCAGATCACCATTCAGGCGGCGTGCCAGATCAATTCCGCCGGCAATCTCAATTTCGGCACCAATGGTGTGATCGGCAGCAATATCGATGCGACCAGCGATATTGTCGTGCAATGCACGGCAAGCACTCCCTTCAGCCTCGGTCTCAGCGCCGGCGCCGGCTCGGGGGCGACGGTCGCCAACCGTCTGATGACGTCGCCTGCGGGCGCGACCATTTCCTACTCGCTTTATACGACTGCGGCACATAGCACGGTTTGGGGGAACACCGTGGGAACGGACCGGCAAACGGGAACCGGTACCGGCGCGCCGCAGACATTCACTGTCTATGGGCGTGTACCTGCCCAGACGACACCCGCGGTCGGCGTCTATACCGATACGGTGACGGCCACGCTCAACTACTGATCGCCACAGGGAGGATCGCGCATGCGTGTTTTTACCTTAGCGGCTGCGTTTTTTGCCGGTTTGAGTGTTTCACCTTCACAGTCTGCCTCGCTACGGGTCGCACCCGTTCTTCTGGATCTTAAAGCGCCCACGGCGGCCTCCAGCCTCCGCATCTGGAACGATGCGAAAACCCCGATCAACGTTCAGGTCAGGATATTCCGCTGGACCCAGCAGAATGGGCAGGACGTCTATACGGCGGCGCAGGACGTCGTCGCCAGCCCGCCGATGACGCAGCTGAAGGGAGGCGCGGAAAACCTCATCCGCATCGTTCGGCTTTCCAAGGCGCCGCTCAGGGCCGAAGAGAGTTACCGCGTCATCGTCGACGAATTGCCGCCGGCGGGAAGACCGCAATCCGGCACGGTCAATCTGGTGGTGCGCCACTCCATACCCGTTTTCTTCTCACCCGCCTCCACAGGCGATGCGGAACCGGCCTGGAAGGTAACGCCGCAGGGCAATGGCTACCGGGTGTCTGTATCCAACACGGGCGCAAAGCGGATAAGGATCGCCAACCTGATGCTTTCCGGTAGCAACGGGCAGGCGCTTGCCCGGCAACAGGGGCTGGTGGGATATGTGCTTGGCGGATCCGCCGCAAGCTTTGTGGTTCCGGCAACGGGCGGCAAAAAAGGCGGCGGCACGCTGAAGATTTCGGCAGACAGCGAAGGCGGCCCCGTCAATGCGACGGCGCGCGTCTCGGGCGGCTGATCTCGCCGTTTTGACGATTGCCGCTCTGACGGTCATTTCATCGGGCAGTTTCTCCGTGGCGCAGGATATTCCCCCTGCGGCGCAACCGGCCTCTTTTGCCGCAAAAGAAGCGGGACAGTTGCAGCTCGAAGTCTACATCAACGATGTTTCGACAGAACTGATCGCCACATTTCGTCAAAACGACGCCGGATCGTTTCTCATCGAGCCGGAACAGCTCACGAATATCGGGATTTCCCCGGTTGAAAGCGCTGCCGGCGATGATGGCTGGATCGATATTTCCCGGCTGCCGGATGTGGTGGCGCGTTACGATGAAGGCACCCAGTCCATGCATTTCACCCTGCCGATGGCGGCGCGGGCAAACAGGGTGATCGACGCCTCCGGCAAGATTGCGCAGAAGCAAGACGAGGAGACCCGGGAAAAGGCCACGAGCGATTTTGGAGGTCTGGTGAATTACACGATCTACGGTTCCTCTGGCGGTAACAAATGGTCGGATATCGCCGATTTCAACGGTGTCTCGGCCCTTTTGGAAAGCAGGGCCTTCGGTCCGCTCGGCGTGCTCTCCTCGTCGCAGGTTCTGAGCACATCGCGCCTGTCGGAGTTCGATACCCAGCGTCTCGATACCACCTGGAGCTATTCGGACGAGGACACGCTGACGAGCTATCGGGCCGGCGATCTCATCACCGGCGGGCTGAGCTGGACACGCCCGACACGGCTGGGCGGCCTGCAGATACGCCGCAATTTCGACCTGCGGCCGGATATCGTCACCATGCCGATGCCGGAATTTGCCGGCTCCGCTGCCGTGCCCTCCACCGTCGACGTCTATGTCAACAATGTCCGCCGCCTGTCGCAGGATGTTCCCGAAGGGCCGTTCTCGATCACCAATCTCCCTGTCATCAGCGGCGCGGGCAATGCGCGGCTGGTGGTGCGGGATGCGCTGGGGCGCGAAACCGTGTCCGAAACGCCCTTTTATGCTTCACCGGATCTGCTGGCGCAGGGCCTCATCGATTTTTCGGCCGAACTTGGTTTTGCCCGGCGCAATTACGGAACCTCGTCTTTCGATTACGATGACAAACCGCTGGGCTCTGCGACGCTGCGTTATGGCGTGTCGGACAGTCTGACGCTGGAAGGCCATGCGGAAGGCGGTGAGAATTTCTACAATATCGGCTTTGGCGGCGTCTTCACCCTTGGAGCGCAGGGACTGGCGGCGGTTTCGGGCACATCGAGCCGCTTTGGCGCGGAAAGCGGTTATCAGCTTTCCGCAAGCGTCGAAGCGGAATTGCTGGGGGTAAAATTTCACGCACGGTCGCAAAGGACATTCGGCGATTATCACGATATGGCCTCCGTCTCCGCCGACCTGTCCGATATCCGCACGGTATCCGGGCTGCTGACCGCGCGGCCGCCGCGTGCCCTCGACCAGATTTCCGTTTCCACCCAGCTCGGTTTCGATGAGACCAGCCTCAATTTCTCCTATACGGAACTCGAAACCTTCGATGAAAGGCGATCCCGGCTGCTCGGCCTTTCCGCCACGCGGCCGTTTGGCGAGAACGGCAATATCTTCATCACCGCCTACAAGGACCTCGAGGACAACAAATCCTACGGCATCTTCGCAGGCCTCTCCTGGTCGTTCGGCGGCGGCGTCTCCGGCTCGGCCGGCATGTCGTCGGATGCGGATGGATATTCGCTGACGGCTGAGGTCGGCAAATCCGAAGAGCAGGCCGAGGGAAGTTATGGCTGGCGTTTGCGCGGCTCGACCGGCGGCAACGACATCGCCTCCGTTTCCGGCAGTTACCGCGGCAGCGCCGCGCGCGTTTCGGCCGGCGTCGACCAATTCAACCGCACGACACAGGCCTATGCGCAGATCGAAGGATCGATAGCGCTCGCCGGCGGCGATGTCTTTGTCGGCAACCGGATCGACGACGCTTTCGCCGTGGTGGATGCGGGCGCGCCCGGTGTCGATATCCTTTTGGAAAACCGCCCCATCGGCCAGACCAACCGCCGCGGCAAGATATTGCTCCCGAACCTGCGTTCCTATGACGTCAACAACATCACGCTCGACCCGAGCAATCTTCCGGTCGACGCCCGCATCGACCGGACGAAACAGACCGTCAGGCCGACACAAAAGGCCGGCGCGGTGGTCAACTTCAAGGTGGAAACCGAGGGTCAGGTGGCGCTGGTGACGCTGAAAGACGAGAGCGGCGAATTCATCGAAACCGGATCGACCGGCAAAATCGACGGCAAGCGCGATTTCATCGTCGGTTATGACGGACAGGCCTATCTCGACAATATCAGCGAGACGCATCGGCTCCGCGTCATGCAGCCGACGAAGGGCGAATGCGAAGCGCAGATCACCCTCCCCTCTGCCGGCCATTCACGCGCAACTTTCGAAACCCTATGCAGGAGCATTCCATGAAGGTCCTGACCCGTACCGCCCTTGCCATCGCCGCTTTCCTCTCGGCTTCACCGGCACTGGCGCAAAGCTGCACCTTCAGCATGTCGGACATGAATTTCGGCTTCGTCAATCTGGCAAGCGGCAGCGCCGTGGACACGACGGCGACATTGTCAGTCACCTGCTCCAACCCCCTGTCGCTGGCGCTTTCCATCCGCATCTGCCCTAACATCAATGCCGGAAGCGGCGGGCAGTCGGGCGGCATCCGTCGCATGCTTCAGGGCAGCAACATCCTCAATTACCAGCTCTACCAGAACTCGGCGCGGACAACCTCATGGGGATCGGTCACGCAGCCCGCACTCGGCTCGCCTCCGCCAATCGATATGGCGCTGCCGCTCCTGATCAACACCACGAGCCGCACGGTCTATGGCCGGATCAACGCCGGTCAGGCCTCGGCAGCGCGCGGCCTTTATCTTTCCAGCTTCGCCGGCGCGGAAACGAGCTTCACCTATACGACCTTTACCCTGCTTGCACCGAGCTGCTCTTCCGTGAACCAGAACCCCACGCAGGTGCCGTTCAACGTGTCGGCCGCAGTGGCGCCGACATGCATCATCTCGGCCCAGAACATCGATTTCGGCAGTCACGGCGTGCTGAACACGGCAGTCAATGCGACTGGAGCGATCAATCTGACCTGCACCACCAATCTGAACTACAGTGTGGCGCTCAATGGCGGCCTGAGCAACAGCCCGCCCGCCGCGCGCCAGATGGTGCAGGCGGGCGGATCGATAACCTATGGTCTCTACCGCGATGTGAACCGCACGAATGTCTGGGGAAGTGCGGCGGGCGAGATCGCCACCGGCACCGGAACGGGCAGCCTGCAGACATTGACCGTCTATGGCCGCGTCCCGGCGCAGAACACGCCAGCGCCGGGAAACTACTCCGATACGGTCGTCGTGACGGTGAACTACTGAGCGCCCGAACGCATCTCTGACTTCCCAAGTTCCAGCCGCCTTTCGATGCCAATGGCGGCGAGGAACGCCTCGTCGTGGCTAACGACCAGCAAGGCGCCGTCATAGGCCTGAAGGCCAGCCTCCACCGCCGCAATGGAATCGATATCCAGATGGTTGGTCGGCTCGTCGAGGATCAACAATTGCGGAGGCTGCGGGCCTCCCAGAACACAGGCGAGCCCGGCCCTGAGCATCTGCCCGCCCGAGAGCGTTGAAACGATCTGCAAGGCGGCATCGGCACGAAACATGAAGCGCGCAAGCGCGGAGCGGCAGGCATTCTCCCCGGCCTTAGGGTTAAGCCGAAGGAAGTTATCACGGATGGACAGGCTCGCATCGAGCAGGCTGACCTGCTGATCGAGAAACACGGACTTCACCCCGACATGCACCGCCCCTTCGAACGGCGGCAAGTCCCCGGTGATCACCGAAAGCAGCGTCGTTTTTCCCGATCCGTTCGGACCGGTGACGGCAACGCGTTGCGGCCCGATGATCTCGAAGGACAGGTCGCGAAGCACGCGGTGTTCGGCCTGATACCCCGCAGTCAGATTTTGCAGGCTGAGCACGGTTTTTGTCGCGTGCAGCCCGCTGGGCGGCAATGTGACACTGGCGCCCTGCAGGATTTCGATCCGCTCACGCGCCGTCTTTAGGTCTTCCGTCGCCTCGGCTGTCAGGCGGCTGGCCAGATTGGCGTTGTCGCCGCTCGTCTTTTCGGCACGCCTTTTCATCGCACCGACAAGGATACGGGGCATGTCTCCCCTCGCCGCTTTTGCAGCACCCCTGCTATCACGGCGGGCCTTGCGCTCCAGGGCTTCCTGCGACAGGCGCTTGACATCCGACAGACGCTTTTCCGCATTCGCAAAGTCCTGTTCGGCGGCGGCCAGTTCCAGCGCTTTTTGTGCGCGGTAGTGGCTCCAGTTGCCGCCGTAACGGGTGGCGCCGAGCGTGGTCATTTCCACAATCGCATCGAGGGTTTCGAGAAGCTCTCGATCATGGCTGGCGACGATCGCTCCGCCGCGCCAGCCCGCCAGAAAATCGGCAACGAAAATGCGTCCGTCCCGGTCGAGATTGTTGGTCGGTTCGTCGAGGATCAGGAAATCCGGCGCGGCATGAATTTGAGCCGCAAGTGCGGCCCGCGTGCGCTGTCCGCCGGACAGCGCCGAAAGCGGTGTGGAGGGCAAGGCGTCCAACCCGACCTGCGCGAGTGCCCCGGCAATTTTCTCCTCCAGCATCCAGTCGATGTCTTCAAGCTCTTCCAGAGTGGCCGTTCCCGCCTGCGCACGGGCAAGTGCCTCCAGCGCCTCGCCCGCTTCGAACAGGTCGGCGACGGTCTCATCGGACACGACCTGCACGCTCTGGCGCAGAAGATTGACGCTGCCCGATACGGAAACCGTGCCCGCGGACGGCGACAGTTCGCCGGCGATCAGTTTCAGAAGCGTCGTCTTGCCGACACCGTTACGCCCGACGAGACCGGTGCGTTCGGGTCCGAAGCGAAGATTGATGTTAGAAAAGAGCGAATGACCGTCAGGTGTCGACCACGAGAGGTCCGAGAGAGTGATGGAATGCGGCATGGATATGGGTTCCCCTGATGACAAGGCGTTGCGGCTTTGTGATCGGGTGGAAATCCATGGTTCACCGTCCTGTTGGTGTTGCGCAGAACACGCCCATACGCGAAAAAAGCGGCGTGTTCGTGGCGCGGGGTCAATGTTCGGGAAGGGAACGCCGGGAGTATACCCCCCCGGCGTTTCGTTTTTTTTCAGGCCACCAGGCCCTTGGTCAGCTCCAGCGCCTGCCGTTCGAACAGCCGGCGGTAGATGCCGTCGTTGAGGCGGATCAGCGCCTGATGGTCACCCTCTTCGACAATCCTGCCCTTGTCGAAGACCAGCAGCCGGTCCAGCGCCCTGACGGTGGAAAGCCGATGGGCGATGACGAGCGTGGTGCGGCCGACCATCAGCCGCTCCATCGCCTGCTGGATTTGCACTTCGCTCTCGCTGTCGAGGCTGGAAGTGGCCTCGTCCAGTATCAGCACCGGCGCATCCGCAAGGAATGCACGGGCGATGGCGACACGCTGACGCTCACCGCCGGACAGCTTGACACCGCGTTCACCCACCATCGTCTCATAACCCTTGGGAAGGGACATGATGAAATCGTGGGCGCTGGCCTGTTTCGCCGCCTGCTCGATCTGACGCCGCGTGGCGTCGGGCCGGCCGTAAGCGATGTTTTCCGCCAGCGTGCGGTGGAACAGGATGGGCTCCTGCTGCACGATGGCGATCTGGCCGCGCAGGCTCGATTGCGTGACGCCTGCGATATTCTGGCCGTCGATGCGGATCGCGCCCGACTTGATGTCGTAAAGCCGCTGGATGAGCTTGACGAAGGTTGTCTTGCCCGAACCGGAATGGCCGACCAGACCCACCCGTTCACCCGCCTTGATGGTGACCGAAAAGTCATCGTAAAGCGGCGTGGGATGCGCGCCATACTGGAAGGTGACGTGATCGAAGACGATCTCGCCCTTTCCAATTTTGATAGGCCCTGCATCCGGCCTGTCCTCGATGCCGAGCGGCATCTTGTCCAGCAGCACCAGCTCTTCCATGTCATTGACGGCGCGTTGCAGGTTGCGGATATCCTGCCCCACATCGCGCAGATAACCCTGCAACACGAAGAACATCGCCAGCACGAAGGTAATGTCGCCCGGCGTCGCCAGCCCCTTCTGCCACATGATGAGGCCCGTACCCAGAATGCCGGCCTGCATGGAGACCATCATGAAGCTTTGGATCGTGCCGTTCAGCGTGCCACGCTTCCATGTCCTGCGCGTGCGGTTGTCCCACTTCACCAGCACATGGCCCAGCCGCGTTTCTTCGCGGGTCTCGGCACCGAAGGCCTTGACCACCGAATTGCAGCTGATGGCATCCGCCAGCGCGCCGCCAAGTCTGGTATCCCAGGCATTGGCAAGCCTTGCCGCCGGCGACACATACCCCATGGAAAGGCCGACCGTGACGCCGATATAGATCAGCGATCCGAGACCGACGATCAGGCCCATGACCGGCCAGTAGCTGCCGAGCACGATGGTGGCGCCCACCAGCATGACGATGGACGGCAAAAGCGCGACGAGCAACAGGTCATTGAGCGAATCCAGCGCCCACATGCCGCGCGTGATCTTGCGGACCGTGGAGCCGGCGAAGCTGTTGGCATGCCAGTCGGTGGAGAAGCGCTGCACCTTGTGGAAGCCGTTATTGGCGACATCCGCCATGATTTTCAGCGTCAACCGGATGATGCCGTTGAATATGAACCAGCGCAGCACAACGCTCACCAGCCCCAGCGCCACCACGATGACGAAGGCGCGCAGCGCCTTATCCGCCCCATTGCCCACCCCGGCGCCACCGGCAATGGCATCGACGATCTGGCCGGAAAAGACCGGCACCATCACTTCGGCCAGCGTGCTGGCAATCACCAGAACGATGATGAAACCCACCAGCGCCGGCCGATGACGCCAATGGTTGAAAACAAAGCCGAGCACATGTCGATAGGCATCGGCGCGGAAATCGAGCTTCTTGCGAGTCATTTTTACCAGCCCAGCGCCCTATAATCGGCGACCGGTCCTCAAAACGGAAGTTGGATGGCACAGCCCGGGCGGGAGACGAAGTGATCCCGTCAGATCAATCGGGCTATGGGGGAAGTAAAACCGCATGTCGGGCGCGCGATGGGCGGGCCGCGAATGGATATGACCTAGTGTCGGGTCATTCCCTGCGGGAGGGTTTCGAAGAATGCTGGTGTCATGCAACGCCTCCCTTTGTTCGATCTGACGCGGTAGCGAGATTTGTAACTCAGCCGTCGGAGCTTGCCAAGCGGTTTTTTGCAACCGGCTGGCGAGTGATGCGGAAAGGCCACACCGGCTGGGTGCGACAACATAAATCGTGGCCGATGCGACAGCGGCATCGGCCACGGCTTTGTCAGGTCCTTATTTCCGTCCGCAACCGGCAGGATGTGCGGCGGAAAATCGGGATGGTATCTGCCGTTACCGGTCAGTCCATCTGCACATTCGCGTCCTTGACGACCGGTCCCCACTTGGCGATTTCCGCCGCAACGTGGGTTTTCAGCTCATCCGGCGAAGAGGCGACGATCTTGGCGCTGAATTCCGCCATGCGTGCGGCAACTCCCGGATCGGCAAGCGCCTTTTTGGCCGCGGCATTCAGCTTGTCGACCACCTCGGCCGGCGTGCCGGCCGGGGCGAAGAGCGCATTCCAGGTGTAGGTCTCATACCCCGGCACCGTCTCGGCGATTGTCGGCAGATCCGGGAAGGACGACGCGCGCTCCTTGGTCGTGACGCCGAGCGCCCGCAACGTGCCGGATTTGATATGTCCGGACGAAGACGGCAGATTGTCGAACATGATGGAAATCTGGTTGCCGAGCAGATCGTTGAGCGCCGGGCCTGCGCCCTTGTAGGGAACATGCTGCATGCTGACGCCGGCCATGCTCTTGAACAGCTCGCCGGAAAGATGCAGCGGAGTGCCATTGCCGGAAGAAGCATAGGCGTGTTTGTCCGGCTCGGCCTTCAAGAGGGCAATCAGTTCCGCCACGCTGTTGACGTTGAGCTTCGGATTGACGACCAGCACGTTCGGCACCACCACGAGAAGCGAAACCGGCGTGAAATCCTTTTCCGGGTCGTAAGGCTTGGTCTTGAGAATGAGCGGGTTGAGGGCGTGGGTGGCAACCGTTCCCATCAGGATCGTATAGCCGTCGGGATCGGCGCGGGCCACGCGGTCGGCACCGAGATTGCCGCCGGCCCCGGCGACATTTTCAACGACGATCTGCTGGCCGAGCTCATCACCCATCTTCTGTGCGATAACACGCGCGACCACATCGGTGGAGCCGCCCGCCGCGAAAGGAACGACCAGAGTAATCGTTCGATCGGGGAAGCCCTGCGCGAGCGCAGCCGTTCCCAGCATGCCGAAAGAAACCGCCGCAGCTGCAAGTTTCAGCACCGTGCGCCGTTTTGAAGACCGGTAAATCATGAACCCTCCTGTAACATGGCCTCCTCGCCATGGGCGCATAGTAGCTAAAATGCACCTCAGGGCAACCCGCAGGCGGCCGGCCGCTGCCGGCAGGTTTCAGGAGAAAGAGGATCGTTATGATTTCAGGCGTTCTTCGACGACCCGCCAGTTGACCAGCTTGTCTAGCACGGCGCGAATATGGTCGGCCTTGCGATTTTCATAATCGACGTAATAGGCATGCTCCCATATGTCGATGCCGAGATAGGCCGGGCGACCCACAGCGACGGGATTTTTGCCGTCCTCATATCCGATCAGCGCGAGCCGGTCGTCGTCGCCGCGCGTCAGCCACACCCAGCCGGTGCCGAAGACCGTATCGGAGACATCGACCGCGCGTTTGATGAAACCATCATAGCCACCGAAGGTCTCGTCTACCGAAGCGGCGAGATCGCCCGGCGGCCGGTTCGGCCCGCCCGGTACGAACTGATCCCAATAGGCGACATGGTTCCACGCCTGTGCGGCATTGTTGAAGATCTTGACGTCCGCCGCCTCTTTCGACTTGGCGGATGTCGTCACGATATCCGCCAGCTCCATGTCGGCATAGGGCGTGCCGGCGGCAAGCGCATTCAGCTTGTCGTAATAGGCCTTGTGGTGTTTTCCGTAATGAAGACCCACTGTTTTCGCCGAAATCACTGGCGCGAGATCGGCCTCGGCGAAAGGAAGTTTGGGCTGCATCAAGGGCAATGCAGCACGTGCGACGTGCGGGCGGGGAAAGATTGCAGCGGCGGCAGTTGCTGCGCCGGCGGTGAGAATCGTGCGTCTGGTGATGTCCATCGTATCCTCCTTATGAACGGTGATACGGGACTAACCCCGAACTGCCGTCCGGGTTTCCTCACATTGAAGGCAATTCTGTCTAAGTCCATGCTGATTTGCAGCAGGGACGCTGTATTCACACCCTCCCCGGGGGTCGATGGACCTCACCGGCCCATATGAGAAAGGCCCTCCCGACGTGGAGAGGGCCTTGCCGATCAGTATCGATAATAATCGCGACGATCGCGGTAGTCGCGATAATCTCTGCGGTCGCGCCACTCACGCCATTCCCGTCTGGCCTGACGCTCGCGCCATTCACGGCGAGCTTCCCAGCGGTCGCGCCGGTCCCAGCCGCGCTCATAACGCGGTCCGTTCGGACGGCAATAGCCGCGCGGAGTCAAATGGAAGCCGCGTCCGCAGGCATAATCCACCTTTTGAATGTGGGATGCCGAAGGTGCAGACGGTTGACCGACAGGCATGGCGTTGGCGCCGGTGCCGAACAGGGCGCCGAGAATTAGTCCGGCGGTTAGAATCATCTTGCGCATCTTATCTCCCTCCTTGTGGGATGAGAGGATTTAGCGCCCCGCCGGGTGAACTGCGGCTGAATGAATCGTGATCTTTTCGTGGCAGCAGGCCACAGTTACGCCGAACATTCCGACCTCTGGGCGGAACCCTGCGGAGGTTCGGACATTTACCAGTGCAGGCCAAAAAAAGGGAGAGCACCAATGGATTGGAACCGCGTTGAAGGCAACTGGAAGCAGATGAAGGGCAAGGCCAAGGAGCAGTGGGGTAAACTCACCGACGACGACCTCGACGTCATCAACGGCAAGCGCGAACAGCTCGAAGGCAAGATTCAGGAGCGCTACGGTTACGAAAAGGACCGGGCCAGGAAAGACATCGACGACTGGTATGGACGTCAGCCCTGGTAAGACGAGACCCCGCTTCGGCGGGGTTTTTCTTTGGGAAAGATTCTTCGGTTAGCTGGCCGCGGCCAGAACGGCAGCAATAACGATCAGCAGAGGCCCCATCCATCTGAAGTGACGAACAACCGGCGGCTGACTGACCGTGTTTTTTGACAGCGGCAGATAACCGAAGCCGACACATGTCATCCACAGGCCGGCACAGAACATGATAAATTCGTCGATATAGGCTGCAATCATCGCTCCCCTCCCTCCAATCCAATCGCGATCACTCTACCTGCCCGGCGACGCCTTGAGTAGGGCCCGCTTTCGAACGGCCACCCGGACAGTGTGCGCCGGCGATGCTGTCGGCAGCAACCGTCACGAAAGCGTTATGGAAAGACATTAGAACCGCCGCCGGCCCGTTCAAAAAATGCACGGCTGTGCAACGACCGGCCAGAGCCATCCCCATCTTCCCCGGGGTCAGCGCTCAGCAGTTCCACTCGCGCCGAAAACATCGGAGACATAGATGAAACGCCGCACCTTTATGATGTCCGCCGCAGGCGCCGCCGCCGGTCTCGCCCTTGCACCGCGCATGAGCTTCGCCGCTCCGGGCACGATCGACTGGTACACCAGTTCGGATACGAATATCCTCGATTTCTGGTCCAATACGATTAAGCCCGCCTTTGAAGCCGCCAATCCCGGCCTGAAGCTCAACCTCGTCGATGCCGGCGACAGCGCGGGCATCACCGCCATCGGCGAGCGCGCCATCGCCGCAAAGCAGACGGGCACCGATCCGCAGGCCGATTATTTCGAAACGGCCGATCCGCTGCTGCCCACCGGCGGCATCGATGCCGGCATCTATGTGAACATGGCGAAAGCCGGCCTCTCCAACTATTCGCGCGTCAATCCGCTCGCCATCCGCAGCGAATACAGCCTGCCCTATCGCGGCAGCCAGGTTCTGCTCGCCTATGACACCAGCAAGCTCAAGCCGGCGGATGCACCGAAGACCTGGGATGAGCTCGTCAAGTGGATCAAGGCCAATCCCGGCCAGTTCGTCTATAACCGTCCCGACAAGGGCGGCTCCGGCGGTAACTTCGTCCGCCGCGCCATCCATCAGGCCAACGGCCTCGACCCCAAGGCCTTCACGGTCGACAATTACACCCAGAAAGCCGGCGACAAGGCTCTCGGCAAGGCATGGGCGCTGCTGAACGACATCGCCCCGTCGCTCTATGACAAGGGCGCATATTCCTCCGGCAACACACAGTCGCTGCAGCTGCTTTCGCAGGGCGTCGTCACCATGACCCCTGTCTGGTCCGATCAGGTGCTGAAGGCCATCGATCAGGGCGTTCTGCCGCAAGAAACCGGCCTCGTCCAGCTTCAGGATCTGGCGCTTTGCGGTGATTTTTCGCGCGCCGTGGTGCTTGCCAACGGCGCCAATCGCGATGCCGCCCTGAAGCTCGCCAATTTCGTGCTGTCGGAAGAAATCCAGGGCGCGATCCTCACCGAACTCGGCGGTTTCCCCGGCGTTTCCTGGGACTATGTGCCGGCCGAACTGCGCAAGCGTTTCGCCGACATCATCCCGCAGACCATTCCGACCTTCCCGGCCGGCAAATGGGAAACCGCCATCAATGATGGCTGGTATCGCAACGTCGCTCCCAACGTCGACCGCAAGTCGTGACCGAGGTTGCGGAAGGAGCGGTTCGCCCGCTCATCGACAATACGGCAGGCAGGAGGCCAGTCGGCCTCCTGCTCGTCGCCATCCCCGTGTTCCTGATGATCTGGCTGGTTATCTGGCCTGCCATCAACGCCATCGGCCGCACCGTCTGGCGCACCGGGGCGAGCGGCGAGACTGGTTTCGACCTTTCGAGCTACGGCTTCTTCTTCTCGGACCGCTACAGCCTCGACAATCTTGCCGTGACGTTGTGGACGACCATGGTCTGCGCGATCCTCCTGCTGGCGATCTGCCTGCCGATCGCGCTCTACCTGCGCTTTTCGCAAGGCCGCCTTTCGGCTTATGTACAGGCGCTCGCCATATTCCCGATGTTCGTGCCCTCGATCATCCTCGCCTTCGCCTTCATCCGCGTTCTCGGACCCAACGGCATGGTGGACATATTGTTCAATGCGGTCGACCTGCCGAAAATCCGCACGCCCTATCTCACCCCGTGGGGGCCGGTCATCGGTCTTGTCTGGGACAATATTCCGCTGACCGTCCTCATCCTGCTTGCGGGGCTTGGCAGCGTCGCCAACCAGTCGGTGGAGGCGGCGCGGGATGTGGGCGCAAATGCGCTTCAGGTCTTCTGGCACATCATCCTGCCGCGCATTTCCAATTCCATTCTCGTGGCGCTTTCCTTTTCGGTGCTCGGCATTTTTTCCTCCTTCACCCTGCCCTATCTTCTCGGACCGGCCTCTCCCGAAATGCTCGGCCCCTTCATGCAGCGCACGCTGCGCGAAGTGCAGGATCCCATCGGCGCCATGACCCAGGCCGTCATCGCTTTCGGTTTCTGCATCGCATTCGGCCTGTTCTACGTGCGTTCGGTCGCACGCAACCAGGGGAAATGACATGACGACCCTCACGCCGGCGCGAACGCGCATGGACTGGCCCGGCATATTTTTCGCCACCCTTCTCACCGTCGCCATCGTCGGGCCGCTGCTTGTGGTGGGCACCTGGGCATTCACCGAGGTCTGGCGTTTTCCCAACGTCATTCCCCAGCAGTTCGGTTTCCGCTTCTGGGGCCAGACGCTCGGCCGCGCCGATGTGTGGAACGCGCTGATGCTGAGCCTGCGGCTGACAACGGTGGTAACGCTGCTTTCGGCGGTGATCTGCCTTCCCGCCGCCTATGCCTTTGCGCGCATGAGCTTTCCCGGCCGCAACCTGCTGTTCTTCTCCTTCCTTGCCGGCCACGCCTTCCCGAAATTCGGGCTTCTGGTGGCGATTGCCGCCATTTTCCTGCAGCTCAACCTCATCGGCACGTTCTGGGGCGTCGTTCTCATCCAACTCGTCGGCACGCTGATGTTCATGATCTGGATTCCCGTGGCGGCATTTCAGGCCGTCGACCGGCGCATGGAAGAGGCCGCCCGCGATGTCGGCGCCAGTCCGCTCAGGGTCTTCTGGTCGATTACGCTGCCGCAGGCGGGACCGACCATCGCCGCCGCCGTGCTGCTGAGCTTTGTCGGCACTTTTTACGAGACGGAAGGCGCATGGCTGATCGGTGCGCCCGGCATTCGCACGATGCCGGTGCTGATGATCAGCTACATCAACAACCAGATGGTCATCCAGTATGGCGCGGTCCTCTCCGTCCTGCTCTGGGTGCCGTCCTTCATTGCCCTCATGTTCGCCCGCCGCGTCATCGGTGGCGGCGCATTCGCCCGCGGTTTCGGCGGTTAGGAAATCATCATGTCCGTACTTCACATCCGCCAGGTCACGAAAACCTATTCCGGCGGGACAAAGGCAGTCGACAGCTTCTCGCTAGATGTCGCCGATGGTGAACTCGTCTGCCTTCTCGGCCCCTCCGGTTCGGGCAAATCGACGCTGCTGCGCATGGTCGGCGGCTTCGAGCAGCCGACGGGCGGGCAGATCACCATCGATGGCGAAGATGTCACCCACCTGCCGCCGGAGCGGCGGCCGACCGGCATGGTGTTTCAAAGCCACGCGCTCTGGAGCCACATGAACGTCTTCAAAAACCTCGCTTTCGGCCTCAAGCTGCGCCGCATGCCGGCTGCCGTCATCAGAGAGAAAGTGGAGGCGGTGCTCGAACTCGTCGGGCTTTCCGGTTATGGCGAACGCGCCACCAGCCAGCTTTCCGGCGGCCAGCAGCAGCGCGTAGCGCTCGCCCGCTCGCTGGTTCTCGAACCGAAAATACTCCTGCTTGACGAGCCCTTCGCCAGCCTCGACCAGCATCTGCGCGAGCGGCTGCGGGAAGAGGTGCGCGATATTCAGCAGCGTCTCGGCATCACCACGCTGTTCGTCACCCACGGTCAGGATGAGGCCCTCTCCATGGCAGACCGCATCGTCGTGATGGCGAACGGCAAGACCGAACAGATCGACCGGCCGAATATCATCTACCGCGAACCGCAGACCCCATTCGTCGCCAGCTTCATCGGCACCATGAACCTGATAGAGGGCGCGGTTTCAGACGGAAATTTCATGCGGGCTGACTTCAGCCTGCCGCTCCCCGTCTCCGACGGACCGGCCATTCTCGCCGTCCGCCCGGAAGCCATCGATCTGACGATTTCCGAAACGCCGGAAGCAAGTGTGCACCGGGTGACGGATTATGGCACCCACGGCCTTGTCGACCTTGATCTCGCCGATGGTACAAGGATCAAATCCATGGTCGCCCACCCGGATATGTTCCAGACGGGACAGGGCGTACAGATTTCGCCCCGCGCCGTCACGGCCTATCGCGACAACCGCCCAATCTACCGGAGCTGACATGAACCAGCCGATCCTTATCGACCGCGACGGCCACAGAACATGGCTCAAATGGCATCGCGCCCGCCGCCGCGCTGGCGATCCGGTCTTTACCGGCGAGCGTATCATCGAGGCGATGCGGCTCGGTGCAAGCATCGAGGTCGATCTTGTCATCCATGCCGATCACGGCTGCGCCGTTTTGCATGACCGGACGCTGGAGCGGGAGACCACCGGCACCGGCCGGGTGCGCGACACATCCGCCGCCACCCTGCGTCAGCTCCATCTGCGCGACAATGACGGCCAGCCCATCCATGCGAAGGTAATGCTGCTCGAAGACCTTTGCGCCCTGCTTGCCGAGGGCGCCGTTCATCCCGACGCCCTGCTTCAGCTCGATTTCAAGGAAGACCGGCAGGCGCTTACCCCGCAGGTGGTCGCCGGCTTCGGGGCGAGCGTTTCGCCCTTGGCGAAGTCCGTGATCCTGTCGGGCGGCGATTTCGACGCCATCACCACGCTGGCCGGCTCAGCCCCCGGACTTCGCACCGGCTATGATCCCTGCCATCGCGGCACGCTAGCCGCCCTGAAGGCAAGCGGAAACTATCCGGGCTTCATCGCAGACGCCCTTGCCACGGCACCCGATGCCGACATGATCTACCTCGCCTACGAGATCGTGCTTGCCGCCGAGGATGCGGGTGTCGATATCATCGCCCCCATCCATGCCGCCGGTCGCCGTGTCGACGCCTGGACGATCAACAGCGTCATACCGCAATCCATAGAACAGGTGAAACGTCTCTTGCGGCTCAAGGTGGACCAGATCACCACCGACGATCCGGAAGGGCTCGCCGAGGTTTTCAGCCGATGACAGTCAATTACAGCGCCATCCTCGACCACATGGTCGCCACCGCCCGCGAAGCCGGCGCATTGACGCTCGACCATTTCAGACGCTTCCGCGAGATTGAAATCGGCGTCAAGGGACCGGGGGACTTCGTTTCCGACGCGGACAGGGATTCCGAAACACTGATCCGCAACCGTCTGCTCGGGCAATATCCGTGGGGACTGACCGGCGAGGAATTCGCGCCCGTCGAAGGGGCGGATCGGGATCACCGCTGGCTGGTCGACCCCATCGACGGCACCACCAATTTCATCTTCGGCCAGCACTATACAATCACCATTGCGCTTCGCCGTGGCAATGAAACGATCTGCGGGCTGGTCTACAATCCCGTCTCCGACGAGATGTTCACCGCGATCAAGGGAGACGGCGCCTATTTCAACGGCGAGCGCCTGCGGGTCAATGCCAGCACCGATGTCGCCCTGATGTGCGTCGGCACGGGCCTGCCCACGCCCAATCTCCAGCTCTATCCCGGCGCCTATCAGCGCCTCGACGCCATTCGTGCGCCCATCGGCGCGGTCCGCGTGGTCGGCAGCGCCGCCAATTCCTGCGCTTACGTCGCCTGCGGCCGGCTGACCGGCTATTACGAGGAAACGGGCTTCGTGGACACGGCAGCCGGCATTCTGCTGGTGCAGGAGGCCGGCGGCATCGTGACCGACTGGTGGGGACGCGGACCGGAATTCTATGAAAAGACCGGTACGCTGATCGTCGCCAATGCCGCGACCCATGCCTATCTTATGGAGCACCTGCGCGGCGTTCCGCCGAAGAACCCCGCATAACGGCTTCCTCTTCGGAGCATCCATGCCGCAACAATCGTCTCAGGCCACCTGCACCAGGTGGCCTGGCGACACCGTCCTGTAGTTTCGCGTTGGCGTTTCATATCCCATGGCCCGTATCGGGCTTTTCAGCTCATCATTGGATATGCCACGCCTTATCCCGCGCCTGGCCGGGTCCGGCACCGGCACGGCGGCCATCAGCTTTTTCGTATAGGGATGCTGCGGATTGTCGAAAACCGCCGCACGCGGCCCGATTTCGACAATCTCCCCGAGATACATCACCGCCACACGATGGCTGACGCGCTCCACCACCGCCATGTCATGGCTGATGAACAGGAAGGCGAGGTTGAGGCTCTGTTGCAGGTCGAGCAGCAGGTTGCAGACCTGCGCCTTGATGGAAACATCGAGCGCCGAGACGCTCTCATCGGCAACGATAACCTTTGGATCGAGCGCAAGCGCGCGGGCAATGGCGATGCGCTGACGCTGACCGCCCGAAAATTCATGGGGGTAGCGGCTGGCCATATCGGCGGACAGGCCCACCTTTTCGAGAAGATCGGCAGTCTTTTCCTTCGCCTGTCTGGTGCTGCCGAGTTTGTGCTTGATGAAGGGCTCGGAAATAGCCGTGCCTACCGTCATACGCGGATTGAGCGACGAGAACGGGTCCTGAAAGATCATCTGCACGGATTTGCGCATATTGCGAAGGCCGACCGTATCGAGCCGCATCACGTCGTAACCGTCGAGCGACACGTCGCCGGCCGTCGGCTCCACAAGCCGCATGATCGAGCGGCCGGTGGTGGATTTTCCGCAGCCGGATTCACCCACCAGCGACAGCGTTTCCCCCTGAAACAGATCGAAGGAGACGTTTTCCACCGCATGGACTGCGCCCGTCTGGCGTGCCAGGAGGCCGGAGCGGACGGCAAAACGCGTCACAAGGTTCCTGACCGACAGAACCGGCGTCTGCCCGCTCGCAACCGTCCCCGCCACCTCCTGCGGCTCGCTCGAAAGGCCGGTTTTCATGTCGAGCACTGGAAACCGTGTCGGCCATTGCCGGTCACGCATCGAGCCGAGCTTCGGCACCGCTGAAAGCAGCGCCCGTGTATAGGGGTGCTTGCCGCACCGGAAAATGTCCTCGGTCGGTCCGGTCTCGACTTCATCGCCGCGATACATCACGATCGTCCGGTCGGCGATTTCGGCCACGACGCCCATATCATGGGTGATGAAGAGGACGGACATGCCCTCCTCTTCCTGCAGCAGCTTGATCAGATCGAGTATCTGGCCCTGAATGGTGACGTCGAGCGCCGTCGTCGGCTCGTCGGCGATCAGCAGTTTCGGCCTGGAGGCGAGCGCCATGGCGATCATCACGCGCTGGCGCATGCCGCCGGAGAACTGGTGCGGATATTCGTCGAAACGCCCGGAGGCATTCGGAATGCGAACCTTTTCCAGAAGCCGCACCGTCTCCGCCCGTGCCTCCTGCTTCGAAAGCCCCTTGTGCCGGATGAGGACTTCGGAAATCTGGCGGCCGATGGTGAAGATCGGATTGAGCGAGGTCATCGGCTCCTGAAAGATCATCGAGATATCGTTGCCGCGCACGCCGCGCATTTCTCTTTCGGAAAGCGCAAGAAGATCGCGCCCGTTGAGCAGCACTTCACCCTCGATCCGGCTGGAGGCCGGGGCAAGCAGGCGCATGAGAGACAGCGACGTTACCGATTTACCGGAGCCGGATTCGCCGACAATCGCGACGGTTTCGCCGGGCGCGACATCGAAGGACACGTTGCGCACGACGCTCTTCCACGCGCCATCGACGAGGAAGGAGGTGGTGAGGTTACGGACGGAAAGGACGGGGTTTGTCTCCATCGTGTCACCGCCCTACCGCATAGGCCTGCATCAGCCGCGGTGTTGCGGCGGCGCGCAGCAGGCCGTCCGCATCGCGACGCGCGGCGGTGAGCCGCCCGACCGACCATGCATCGGCAACCGTGACGCGGTGCCCGCGACGACGAAGCTCCTGCAGGGTCGCTTCGCCCACGGTGCTTTCCACGGTGATCTCACCCGGCGAACTGGTGCGCGGATAAAACGAGCCCGGAAAATGCGCGGTGTGGAACAGCGGCATATCGATCGCGGCCTGCAGGTTCTTGCCGTGATGGGCATAACGCAGGAAGAAAGGCAGTTGCCATTGGTCCTGCTGATCGCCGCCCGGCGTGCCGAAAACCATCGCGGGACGCCCCTGATGCAGCGCAAGCGAAGGCGTCAGCGTGGTGCGCGGGCGTTTGCCCGGTGCAAGCGAGGTCGGCAGGCCTTCCTTCAGCCAGAACATCTGGGCGCGGGAATTGAGCGCGAAACCGAGGCCGGGCACGATGGGCGAGGATTGCAGCCAGCCGCCCGAAGGCGTGGTGGAGACCATGTTGCCCCAGCGGTCGATGACATCGATATGCACCGTATCGCCACGCTTCTCCGTCAGATGCGACATGGTCGGCTCGTAGACCGTGCCGGTGCCGCTCATCTCGGCCAGCATGGCCATGGTGGCGTCCACCTGCTTTTCATAACCCGGCACGGTGCCGGGACGCAGCTCCAGCGAGGCCTCGCCGCTTATCAGCGCGCGACGTCCGGCATTGTAACCTTCCGACAGGAGATATTCCGTCGGGATCTGGCCGAATTCCGGATCGCCGTAATAGACCTCGCGGTCGGCATAAGCGAGCTTCATGGCTTCGACGATGGTGTGGATGAAATCGGGACCGGAGGGGTCCATGGCCGCAATGTCGAAGCCTTTCAGAAGCGCAAGCGATTGCAGCAGAACCGGACCCTGCCCCCAGGCGGGCGTTTTGGCAATCGTCCAGTCGTGATAGTCGAGTGTCTGCGGCGCTTCGACGGTCGCGCTCCAGTCCGCCATATCCTGCGCCGTCAGCACACCCTTGTGCTTAGCACCGCTGGCATCCATGACTTCCGCAGTCCTTACGTAACCGTGGATAGCTTCCGCTACGAAACCCCGATAAAAGGCATCGCGTGCCGCCTCGATCTGGTTTTCACGGCCGGAGCGCGCTTCGGCTTCGGTGACGATCCGCTGATAGGTCGCGGCCAGAACCGGATTTCGGAAATTGGCGTGCGGCTCGGGTGCCGCGCCACCCGGCAGCCACGTCTCGTGGGATGTCGGCCATTCCTTCTCGAAGAAATCGGCCAGACCCTTGATGGTGGCGGAGACGCGCGGCAATGTCGGATGCCCGTGTTCGGCATAGTAGATGGCGGGTTCCAGCACTTCGCGCACGCTCATCGTGCCATAGTCGCGCAACATCAGCATCCAGCCATCGAAAGCGCCGGGAATGACGGTGGCGAGCAGCCCGTCCCCGGGGATCAGCTTCAGCCCTTCCGACGTGTAATGCTCAATCGTCGCACCGCTCGGGGCCGGGCCCTGTGCGCAGATGACTTCCACCTTGTCCTTCTGCTTCGAATAAAACACGGCGGGCATATCTCCGCCCGGACCGCACAGATGCGGCTCGACAATCTGCAGGACGAAACCGGTGGCGACGGCCGCGTCGAAAGCATTGCCGCCTTTTTCGAGGATCGCCATGCCAACGGCCGACGCGATCCAGTGGGTTGAAGTGACGACGCCGAAGGTGCCAAGGATTTCAGGGCGTGTGGTGAATTCATTCATTCGGATATTTCCTTGTAAAAGATCATGCTTCGCGCGGATCGAGCGCGTCGCGCAGGCCGTCGCCCAGAAGATTGAAGCCGATGACGCAGAGGAAGATGGCGATGCCGGGCCACATCGTCATCCACGGCGCCTGGCTGAGGAAATTCTTCGCGGTATTCAGCATCGAACCCCAGGAGGGCGCCGGCGCCTGCTGGCCGAGGCCGAGGAAAGAAAGGCTCGCCTCCGCGATGATGGCGGTCGCCACCGTCAGCGTCGCCTGGACGATGATGGGGGCGAAGACATTCGGCAGGATGTAACGCGTCATGATGTCGATGTGGTTGAGGCCGATGGACCTTGCGCCTTCGACATAATCTTCGGTCTTGACCGCCAGCACCTGCCCGCGCGTCAGCCGCACGAAGATCGGCATGGCGGAAAGGCCGATGGCGATCATCGCATTGGTGAGGCTCGGGCCGAGGAAGGCGGCAAGCGCAATCGCCATGATGAGAAACGGCATGGCCAGCAACGCTTCGGTGATGCGGGATATGACCATATCCACCCAGCCGCCGAAATAACCTGAAATCAGGCCAAAGGGCACGCCGATGACCACGGCGATCATCACCGAGACCACGCCCGCCATCAGCGAGGCGCGCGCGCCATAGATCATGCGGGAAAGGATATCTCGGCCGAGATCGTCGGTGCCGAGCCAATGGGCGGCCGAGGGCGCCTTGCGGATGGCCGACCAGCTGGTCGCCACCGGATCGGCAATCGGCAGGATCGGCGCGGCGATGGCAAGAACGGCGAAAAACAGCACGATAACCATGCCGACAAGCGCCGATTTGTTGCGCTTCATCTTCTTCCAGGCGCGGCTTTCCTGCCGCGTTACCGCTACGGAGAGGTTTTGATCGAGAACGGTCATGATATCTGGGCCTCAGATCGTCGCCCTGAGGCGGGGGTTGAGCAGGACATAGGCAATGTCGGCCAGAAGGTTCATGAGGATGAAGCCGACGGCGGTGCAAAGAACGATGCCCTGCACGACGGCGTAATCGCGGGTGAACACCGCATCGACCGTCATCTTGCCGAAGCCGGGAATGGTGAAAATCTGCTCCGTCAGCACCGCCCCGGCCAGCAATTCGCCGAAGAGCAGCGCCAGCAGCGTGATAACGGGCAGAAGCGCATTGCGGAAACTATGCGACAGAACGATCTCGCGCGGCGAAAGCCCCTTTGCGCGGGCGGTGCGGATATAGTCGGAACTGAGCACCGCCACCATCGCCGAACGGGTATGGCGCATCAGCGTTGCCGCAAGCGCGTTGCCCAGCACGAAGGCGGGCATGATCATGGTTTCGATGGAGCGGACGGGATCGACAAAAATCGATTCATAACCGGATGCCGGCAACCAGCCGAGTTTGACCGACACCAGCAGGATCAACATGATGCCGAGCCAGAAGTTCGGGATGGAGAGGCCGGAAAGCGCAACGATATTGGCCGCGTAATCGATCCAGGTGTTCTTCTTGACGGCAGCGAGAATACCGATGGGAATGCCGATGACCATGGCAAAGAACATCGCCATCACCGCAAGCTGAATGGTGACCGGCAGCTTCTGGCCGATAAGCTCCAGCACCGGCTGGTTGGTGCGCAGCGAAATACCGAAATCGCCCGTCACCACGCCGCCCAGCCAGTTGACATATTGCAGCGGCACAGGGTCGTTCAGGCGATATTTCTCCCGCAGGAATTCAATCGTCGCCGGATCGCGCTCCTCGCCCGCCATGGCGAGAACCGGATCGCCCGGCAGCAGCTTCTGCAGCGAAAAGACGAAGATCGAGATGATCAGAAGCGTCGGGATAGCGACCAGCAGTCGCTTGCCGATATAAACAGGCATGGCGTGGCCCTCGTTCGTGCCAATTCGTGAGGGCCGCACGGCAAGGCCGTGCGGCGCATGCGAAGCGTTCAGTCCTTGGAGACGCCGAGAAGGCGGATCATGCCATCCGGCGACGGCGCCCAGCCCTTGACCTTGTTGGAAATGGCATAGGCATAGGGCTGGTGACCGAGATAGATGATCGGCATGTCATCGTTGAGGATGACGCTTGCGGCATCGTATTTTTCCTTGCGCACCGCATCCTCGGTCGAGGCGCGGGCCTCGTTCAGCAGCTTGTCGACCTCGGGATTGCAATATTTCACATCGTTGATGCCGCCCTTGCAGGTAACGAACTGATGCAGGTTGCCGTCCGGATCGATACGTCCCGACCAGTCGGAACGGCTGAGCTGGTAATTGCCGGCGGTCTGCTCGGACAGAAGCGTCGCGAATTCCGTGGCCTTCAGGGTGACGTTGAAGCCGGCTTCCGCCACCATGGACTGGATGACCTGCATCATCTGCGTCTGCGTCGTGTTGTTGGCGTGCTGAAGCTCGATGTCGAGCTTTTCGTAACCCGCCTCCTTCATCAGCTCTTTGGCCTTGTCGATATCGCGCGCCGGCACCGGCAGATTCTGGTTGAACCACGGGCTTGTGGGCGGGAAGGCCTGATTTCCCGCCTTTGATGTGCCCTCGAAGACGATCTGGCCGATCGCCTCCCGGTCTATCGCATAAGAAAAGGCCTGACGCAGACGCTTGTCCTTGCCGAGCGGATTATCCGCGCGGGGGCCGTTGTTGATGTTGACATACATGGCCATGTAGCCCGGACCGATGACATCCGCATAGGTCAGATTGGCGTCGTTCTTGACGGACTCGGCATCGGAGGCTGCGATGCGTTCGGCGATATCGAGGTCTCCCGAGCGAAGATTTGCAAGCTTCACGGTCGTATCGGGGATCGGCAGATAAACGACCCTGTCGACCAGAATTTTGTCCTTGTCCCAATAATCGGCGAATTTCTCGAGCACGATACGGTCCTGCTGAATACGCTCGACGAATTTGAACGGTCCGGCGCAGACCGGCTTCGAACCGAAATTCGCGCCCAGTTCCTTGGCCGCCTTCGGCGCGACGATCATGCCGGCGCGGTCGGAAAGCTGCGCAAGCAGCGTGACGTCAGGCGTCTTCAGCGTAAATTTGACGTCCAGCGGCCCGGTGGCTTCGACCTTTTCGACCGAGGAAAGCTCGCTCTTGCGGCGGGATTCCGGCAGGGTCATGTTGCGCTCGATGGTGGCGACCACAGCCGCCGCATCCAGTGTCTCGCCGTCGTGGAATTTCACGCCGTCGCGGATCTTCATCGTCAGCACCTTGCCACCCTCGGACCAGGCCCATTCGGTGGCAAGCTGGGGAACGATCTTCATGTCCTGCGAGATGTCGACGAGCTTGTCGCACATGGCGGTGTAAACGATACGCCCGACGAAAGTGCGCGATTGCGCGGGGTCGAGAACGTCGGCGTCATCGTTAAGGCCGATGCGCAATTCGGACGAGATGGCCGGCGTGGACAGGAATGCGCCGGCCAATAAGGCCGCAGTCAATGTCTTGATTTTCTTCATGTTCTATCCTCTGGTACGGTTATCTTTGTTTTTCATTGGCCGGCCCTGAAAGGTCGGCAGGTCTGCCCTGCTGCCTATGAGGCCGGCGTGAGCGGATTCTCGGCATCGCCCGTGCTGCGGGCGGCAATCTCTTCCGCGGTTTCCTCCTCCAGAAAGCCGAACGAAGTGGCACGGATCAGCCTTTCCTGATGCATGAGAAGGTGCTGGCGCATCGCTTCGCCGGCTCTTGCGGGGTCGCGGTCGGCGATGGCATCGACGATCGCTATGTGCTGCTCGAAGGAAGCCTTGCCGTTCGTGCCACTGCGGCGCGCCAATTCCCGTATCGACTGCCATGCATCGTCCTGGCGAATGCGGTTGACGACATCGAAGATGGACAGGAACAATTTGTTGCCGGCGCTTTGGGCGATCTGGCGGTGAAGCGAACCATCCCACAATTCCTTGGCGTCGGCATCCGTGCTCTGGCCGGTCTTCTGGACAAGGGCGCGCATGCGCTCCACCTCGGCAGGCTTGGCGCGCATGGCCGCAAGCTGCGCCAGTTGCGGCTCGATGCGCAGGCGCACTTCCATGATTTCCATGATATCCGTGCCGGCGACCAGTTCTGTGACCTGAGCGGACCAATCGTCCGGCTTTTCACCCACAAAGGTTCCCGCCCCCTGCCGTCGCCAGATCAGACCTTCGGCTTCCAGAACCTCAAGAGCACGACGAACCGCACGCCGGCCGACATTGAAGGTTTCCGCGAAGGCCCGCTCTGTCGGCAGACGACGGTCTTTCGCAAGATCCTGCGTCTGAATGTACTCCCGCAACTTCGCCAGCGCGTAGTTGGAGTTATCGTTAGGGTTCACCGTCAAGTCGCACCATTTACTGAACCAATCTTACATTGGTTCATTTGTTGAGAAATTTTTGCCGTCGTCAAGCTTATTTTTGAGCGGCAATAACTGGCGCTCAAAATATGGGCATATGGCTTTTTTTGAAGGTGAAGGGTGGGCGTCATAGACGCACCGCCTCTCCTAAAGATCGATGGAGAGCCTGATGCGCCCCGACAGGCGCTCGCCGGGAGCAACCGTCCCGAGACCCTGCCCTTCCCGCTGTGCCTGCGGCAAACCAAGCGCTCCGGCGGCCATGGAAACGGGCTCAAGACATAGATAGCGCTCCATGCGGTGCACGGCGAGATGGCCGAAAACGGGATCGGCCTTAAGCCGTAGTGAAAACCTGTCGAAGTCGACCTGCGCGCTTGACCAATCGGCGAAATGCAATGTGTATCCCGTTGCGGCGGGAATGGCGGGTTTCGGGCGATGTGCCGGCGGCTGGCCGGTTGGCACGTTCTGCGCATCCAGCGGATATTGCAGTTTGGCGTCCGTCCGCGCATCGCAACCGAGCCCGGCTGCCAGATAGGGATGCCAACCCAGCGACATCGGCGCTGGTGTGTCCGCCAAATTGGTTATCGACAGTTCCACGGTGAGGCTGTCGTCTTCCAGCAGAAAAGACTGCTCGGCGCGGAAGGAAAAAGGCCACTCCCGGTCAGCCTCGTAGTCCAGTAGCAGTGAGACCCGATCCGAAGACAGATCTGAAATCTCCCACGGCCGGCGGTGAGCCGGGCCATGCATGGCGTCACGCGCAAGCGCCGGATGCGGCAGCAGGTCATGGCGGATACCCGCATGGACGAAGGAGCCGCCATAGAGCCGGTTGTGATAGGGAAACAGCGGGTATGCGCCGGCCCTTGGCCAGTTGAACGGCTCGAACTCCTGCTTCGTTGTCGGCACCAGAATATCGCCGTAGTCCGCGTGCCGCAGATGGGTCATTCTGCCACCCCAGGCGGGGCGCAGGTCGGCGGAGAGCCGCCCGCAGGCAATCGCAACCGTTTCAGGCGAAGGCATAGGAGCCGTCAGGCCGTTTCGGCACCCGTCTTTGCCAATGAACATAGCCATCCTCCTGCATGGCTTTTTCATTCATCTCCACACCCCAGCCGGGGCGGTCCGGCCTCAGTTCCAGATATCCGTCCTTCGGCAGATAGGGGTCGACGACATAGCGGGTTTCATCCTCGCGTTTTTCGAGATCGGTGCCGCCATAGACGTAGCATTGCCCTTTCGGCAGCCGGTATTCGAGAATGCGGAAATTCTGCTGGGCGGCGGAGAAGTGCACATTGACGGCGGTGGCGAGCGGTCCCATCGGATTATGCGGCGCGATGCTGACGAAATGCGCTTCCGCAAGCGTGGCGATGCGGCGCATTTCCGAAATGCCGCCGACAACGCAGATGTCGGGCTGGATGATATCCGCACCTTTTACTTGAAGAAGGCGTAGGAACTCATTGCGATTATAGAGACTTTCACCCGTCGCCAGCGTGCAGTTCAGCCCCTGCTTCAGGTCTCCCCACATTTCGATGTTTTCGGGACGCAAAGGCTCTTCGAAGAACAGCGGATCGTAAGGGGCAAGCGCGTTGCCGAGCTGGCGGGCGGCCGCTGGCTCGAAAATCTTGGCATGGGCGTCGAAGGCGATGTCGTAGTCGGGCCGCACGGTTTCGCGAAGCGAGCGGAAATATTCGGCCGAACTGCGCACCACCTCCCCCCAGCGATGGGCGTGAATATCGACGCGCCAGGGGCTGAGCTTGAAGGCCGTGAAGCCCCAGTCCTCGTTGAGACGGTCGAATTCCTCCTTCGCCGCCGGCGCATCCGGGGCCGTATAGACACCGGCGTAGACCTTGATACGGTCGCGCACTTCGCCGCCCAGCAGCTTGTAGACCGGCACGCCCGCCGCCTTGGCCGCGAGGTCCCAGAGGCAATGATCGAGCGCCGAGATTGCCGACAGGCCGAGCGCGCCGGGCGGAAAGCGGTTCTGCTGGAGCAGGAGATTGTAGAGATATTCCACCCGTGTCGGATCCCGACCGGCGAGGAAGCTGTAGAGATAGTCCAGCACCGGCGGCAGGGCGAGATCGGGGCCGTGATTGTAACATTCACCCCAACCGGTCAAACCGTCATCGGTATCGAGAGCGACGATGACGCGGGGGCGGTCCTTGTCGCGGGTGACGAATACCCGCATGCGATCGATTTTCATGCTTCAGTCTTCCTCATGAATTGCAGCGTGCAACAGGCCCGGCACTATCGCGCGACGGCCCCGTTCTTGACTTCGGATGGTTCGACGTAGCGGAATCTGCGGGTGCGATCCCGGTCGCGCGGGTCCGGGCGCGGAATGGCGGAAAGAAGCGCCTGCGTGTAGGGATGATCCGGCGCATTGCAGACCTTTTCGGCGTCTCCCACTTCCACCAGCTTGCCGCGATACATCACCCCGACGCGGTCGCACATATAGCGGATGACGCCGATGTCGTGGCTGATGAAGATATAGGCGAGCCCCAGCTCGTCCTGCAGCCGCATCAGAAGATCCAGCACCTGGAACCGAACCGAAACATCGAGCGCCGAGGTCGCCTCATCCGCCACGATGATGCGCGGCTTCAGGGTTATGGCGCGGGCGATGCCGATACGCTGGCGCTGGCCGCCGGAAAAGGCGTGCGGATAACGCTCGCGCCCGGCAGGGTCCAGTCCCACCTGCTCCATCAGCGCGCAGACGCGTTCATCCAGTTCCCTGCCCTTGGCAATGCCATTGACCAGCAACGGCTCGCCGATGACCTGCGCCACCGTCATGCGGGGATTGAGCGAGCCGAAAGGATCCTGGAAAACCATGCGCAATTCGCGCCGCGCCGCTTTCAGCTCCGCCCCCTCGATTTTGGCCAAATCGACCACCGTGCCATCCGCACGGCGATAAAGCATCGCGCCGCCGGTGGAATCGTAGAGACGCATGATGGAGCGGCCCATCGTCGTCTTGCCGGAGCCGCTTTCGCCGACGATGCCGAGCGTTTCGCCGGGAAGCAGCCGGATCGATACGCCGTCCAGCGCCTTCATCTCGCCGAAATGCATGGAGAGGTCGTTGACCTCGAGGATGGGCGCGGCCGCAAGATCGAGCGGCGGGCGGGCCAGCCGGATTTCCGCCTTCTGCTCCAGCTTCAGCACGGAGCCGATCAGCATGCGGGTATAGGGATCTTTCGGATTGTGGAATATCTCGTCGACCGTACCATATTCCTTGGCGACGCCGTGATGCATGACCAGCACGTCATCGGCAATCTGCGCCACCACGCCCATGTCGTGGGTAATGAACAGCACAGCCATACCATGCGCCTTTTGCAGCCGCGATATCAGGTCTAGGATTTCGGCCTGTGTGGTGACATCGAGCGCCGTCGTCGGTTCGTCGGCGATCAGAAGCTGCGGCTTGCAGGCCAGCGCCATGGCGATCATCGCGCGCTGGCGCATGCCGCCGGAATATTGGAAGGCGTAACGATCCAGCGCCTTTTCAGGGTTAGGGATTTCCACCTGCCGCAACAGTTCGATGGCCTCGGCCCGCGCCTCAGCCTTGCTCATCTTCAGATGCAGACGCAGGACCTCGGTGATCTGGTCACCGACCGTGTGCACGGGTGAAAGCGACGACATCGGCTCCTGAAAGATCATCGCGATATCAGCGCCGCGCACCGAGCGGATGGCCCGGCTGCGCGGATCGAGCTTTGCCAGATCGAGAGAGGTGCCGTCGGCGCGGTTGAGGATGATCGATCCGGACGCAATGCGGCCGGGACTGTCGATGATCTGCAGGATCGAACGGGCGGTGACGGATTTGCCGGAGCCGCTTTCGCCGACGACGCAGAGCGTCTTGCCGGGATCGATGGAGAAAGACAGATCGTTGACCGCCCGGAAAACGCCGTTTCTGACCGGAAATTCAGTAACCAGATTGCGGACTTCAAGCAGCGGCTTGGCTGGCTTCATGGAGAGAATGTCGCTCATCCGGGCCTCACTTGTTATAGGGGTCGGCTGCATCGCGCAGGCCGTCGCCGAGCAGATTGAGCGCCATGACGGCAATGACGACCGCCACACCGGGCAGGAACAGCCAGGGTGCTGTCGCTATCGAGCGGATATTCTGCGCCTCGCGAAGCAGCACTCCCCAGGAAATGGTGGGCGGCTGGAGTCCGAGACCAAGGAAGGAGAGCGATGTTTCCGCAAGGATCATCGCCGGCACCGCAAGCGTGACAGAAGCGATGATGTGGCTCGAAAAGCTCGGCAGCATATGGCGGAAGATGATGCGCCCTTCCGGCACGCCATCCAGCCGCGCTGCGGCCACGAATTCTTCAGTCCTGAGCGACAGGAACCGGCCGCGCACGACGCGGGCAAGCTGCGCCCAGCCGGTCAGCGACAGGATGATGGTGATCATCATATATTGCAGCGTGGCAGGCCAGCCCTGCGGCAGGGCGGCGGCCAGCGCCAGCCAGATGGGAATGGTGGGCAGCGATAGCACGAAGTCGATCACGCGCTGCATGACGAAATCGATGCGGCCGCCGTAATATCCCGAAATGCCTCCCAGAACGACGCCGAGCAGCAACGAGAAGAACACGCCGACGAGACCGATGGACAGGGAGACCTGCGCCCCCTGCACCACGCGGCTGAAGACATCGCGCCCGAGACGATCCGCGCCGAAGAGGAAGAGCGGGCGCGTTTTATCGGTAGACGCCAGCAGGTGGATATCCGTGGTGAACAGGCCAAATACGGAATATTCGTAACCGCGACCGAAAAGCTGGACCGGGATTTTCTTCGCCGTATCTTCAACGAAGACCGCCGCCAGCGTTTCAGGATTGCGGGTCAGCTTCAGCGGATAATAATGCAGCCCGAGCGAGAAACCCTCGGTCGTATCGATGAAATGAACGCGCTGCGGCGGATGGAAGGTCGCCCGCGCATTCTGGAGCACCGGATCGTTGATGGCGAAGAAGCCGGGCACCAGCGCGACGATATACATGACGATGGTGATGAACAGGGCGGCCATGGCCAGCTTGTGGCGCTTGAAGGCCCACCAGATGAGCTGCCACTGCGAGGCGACAGCGGCGCGGTCCTGCCGGGCATTGGTGGTCATGGTGATATCGCTCATGGCGCCCTCCTATTCGAGACGGATGCGCGGATCGACCAGCGCAAGCAGGATGTCGCTTATAAGCGATCCGATCAGCGTCAGCGCGCAGATCAGCAGCACGAAAGCGCCGGCGAGATACATGTCCTGCGCCATCAGCGACTGCAGAAGCAGCGGCGCGGCCGTCGGCAGATTGAGCACGATGGCGACGACCACGGAGCCCGAAATGAGGTTGGGCAACAGCCATGCAATGGTGGAGATGAACGGATTGAGCGCAATTCTGAGCGGATATTTCGTCAGCAGCTTGAACTCCGACAGTCCCTTCGCCCGCGCGGTGGTGACATAGGGCTTGGGCAACTCGTCCAGCATATTGGCGCGCATGACACGGATGAGGCTTGCGGTGGAAGACACGGCAAGAATGGCGACCGGCAGCCAGATATGGGCCATGAGGTCCATCATCTTGGCGATGCTCCACGAGGCGGTCTCGTATTCTGCGGAAAACAGCCCGCCGACATCGGCCCCGAACTCCACCGCCGCCACATACATCAGCACCAGCGCCAACAGGAACGAGGGTATGGAAAGGCCGAAGAAAGAAAAGGCGGTGAAGAGATAATCGCCTATCGAATATTTGCGCACGGCAGAGAAGACGCCGATGGGAAGTGCGATGGCCCAGGTTGCAAGAAGGCTTGCAATGGCCAGAACCAGCGTCAGCGCCATGCGCTCCCAGATGAGGCCTGAAACCGGCTGCTGCCACTCGAACGAAATACCGAAATCGCCGCGGCTGACGATGCCCCATATCCATTTCAGATATTGCACGATCATCGGGTCATCGAGGCCGAAACGTTCGCGCAGCTGCGCCGCCGTATTGTGGTCGATGACCTCGTTGGAGGCGGCCAGTGTGGCGATATAGGTCGTCACATAGTCGCCAGGCGGCAGTTGGATCAGGACAAAGGCAAGGAAACTGACGGCAAACAGGGACGGTATCATCCACAGCAGGCGTTTTACGATAAAAAGCAGCATGTCGTTCTCGCAATCACATTGTGCCGCACGCGCCGCCTTCCACTAAGGAGACGGCTGTGGGTGGTCGAAACAACCTGAGAGGCGTCGCCGCGTTACGGCAGCGACGCCCATGTGGCGATATCAGCTTGTGAAGGTGAACTGTTGCGGCAGCGCCGGGCCGGGATTGGGCCAGGTCCAGCTGTCGGGTTCCGTTTCCGGCACATTGCGCAGATTGTTGCGGATGATGCCGAAACCGCCCACCGCAAGGCAGAGGCCGATTGTCTCGAACTCTTCCGCCGCAATGTCGAAAATCTGCTTCATCTTCTCGCCGCGCTTGGCAAGGTCGGCCGTCGAGCGCGCCTCATCGAACAGCTTGAAGCGTTGCTTCTGGCTTTCCGGCGGCTCTTCGCCCTTCTGGCCATTCGAGGTGTACCAGAGCGCCCACGGAATGGCGTAACGCGACCCCTGCGGATGAAAGGCGAAGAAATCGCGCGGGTCGAGCATCGGATCGAGACCACCGGGACCGGGCCAGACGGCGGCATCATGGGCGTTGTCATCGCCGCGCGTATAATAGAGCGCGCGTTCGATGGTGTTGACCTTGATGTCGACGCCGATCTGCGCCCATTGCGCCTTCACCAGTTCCAGCGCATCGACCAGATCGGGATAGAGCGTCGGGATGACGTCAATCGAGAAGAAGACGGGCTGGCCGTCGGGCCGCAACCGCATGCCATTGCCGTTCTTCTTGTCGTAACCGGCCTTGTCGAGAAGCTCGTTCGCTTTGTCGGCGTCATATTCGGTGAATTGCCGTGCCAGCTTTTCATTGTACCAGGGGTGTGTCGGGCGTGGCCCGGCCTGATAGCCTTCGCTTTGACCGAAATAGACGATGTCGATGATTTCCTGCCGGTTGAGCGCAATGGACAACGCCTGACGGAAAGACTTGTCGGCAAACATCTTGCGCATCGCCGGGTCTTTGTGGGTGATGTTCAGGTAAATCTGGCACTGCTGTGCGGCAGACGGCACCAGCGTCAGCAGGCGGTAGTCACCCTTTTTCATGTTCTGAGACAGGGTCGGCTTGTTGGCGAGAACGCTGATATGGCGCTCCTGAATGTCGATCTTGCCGGAAATGACGTTCAGCATCAGCGATTCGACATCCTGCGAAATGCCGAAATTGATTTCATCGATATAGGGCAACTGGTTGCCTTCGGTATCGACCTGCCAGAAATAAGGGTTGCGGGTCATGACCACCCGTGTCGCACCGCCGGAATAGGGCTCCTTCACCACCCACGGATCAAGCGTCGGCTTGTCGACATTCGACCAGCGGGACGGAATTTCGATATCGCCGCATTTGGCGCGGAACAGTTCGGTCCAGCTGGAGACACCCGCCGCCTTCACATCGGCATCCAGCGACGTGTTGTATTTCGGCAGGAACTTGCTGCAATAGTGCTTTGGAAACAGCGTCGGATGCTGGCCGAGCGGCGTGGCGAGGTTTTCGAGATAAAGCGCATTCGGCGCGGCGAATTTGAACTTTACCGTGAAATCGTCGACTTTTTCGACATCGACCGCCTTGCCGGCCACGGAAAGCTGCGCGGGCGTGGCGCTGTAAAGCTCCTTGTTCTTGATGCAGTCCTCGATGGCGAACACCACGTCATCGGCTGTGAAGGGGTGGCCGTCCGACCATTTTGCGCCCTCCAGCAAATGGAAGGTGAATTGCGAGGCATCGTCGTTGACTTCCCATTTCACCGCAAGGTTCGGCAGAACCTCTGTAAAATCCATGTTCCAGCGGACAAGGCCCTGATTGCCGACCATGCGCAGGATGCCGTTATGGTCCGACGAACCGCGCAGGCCACGGCGCAATGTGCCGCCATAGGTGCCGATTTTCTCGTGCGGCGTCACCACCATCGGATTTTTTGGCAGACGTTCGGCCAAAGGCGGCAATTTGCCGTCCTTTACCAGCGCCTCCAGTTCCGGCGCCTGCTTGCCGGCAGCAGCCCGCGCCGAGGTCCCGATGACGGAAAGGGCGGCCACGCCGCCAACACCCGCCATAAAGGTTCGGCGCGTTACGCCCAGTGAAAATGCTTCGCCATCGCGCATCGACAATCCTCCCAAAAAATCACCGGCAGCGAGACGGCTTTCACCGAACCGCGACGGCCCTCCCGGCCAGCCAGCACGCCGATCCTCCATCGGCAGGGGCAGACCATATGGGCGTTTTCAGATTATTACAAGTATTGACAGATTTTTACATCTTTTTTATTTGTAGGCCGGTTTTCAGGATCAGGCTTGAAGAAAAAATCGACAGGACAGCCCCCTCGCTCACAAAAACCCCGGTATTTCTGTTGCGATTGAAATGCAGGAAACCCATTAACTTCAGCGATTTGCAACGGAAGGGCTGCTGATGGACAATCACACTGCATCTGCCGCCGCTCGAGGCGAAACTCGGCTGAGCGACATCATCTACGAAAAAATCGTCGGCATGATTTCGGACGGGCGGTTTCCCGTGAACGAGCGGCTGCCATCGGAACAGAATCTGGCGTCGCTGTTCGGCGCGTCGCGGCCGGTTGTGCGGGAAGCGCTGGAGCGGCTTCGGAACGACGAGCTTATCGTTTCGCAAAAGGGATCCGGCTCCTATGTACGCCAGCAGCCGGATTCTTCCGTGTTGCAACAGGTGCCGGTCGGCTCGCTGGCCGACGTGCAGCGTTTTTTTGAGTTCAGGGCCGGCTTGGAGGCTTCCGCGGCTGAGCTTGCGGCGCGCAACTGGCAGGCCGCTGACAGGGTGCGGATCGAGCAGGCGATTGCCGCGCTGGAACAGTGTCTCGAGCGCAACGATCTCGGTGCTGAGGAAGACTTCGCCCTGCACGAAGCCATCGCGAAGGCGAGCCATAACCAGTTCCACATCACGGTGCGGATCTGGTTCAAGCCCCATTTCGCCATCGGCCAGTCGGTGACACGCAGCCTCAGCCTCAAGCGGACGCCGCAGCATGTGCGCGAAGTCCAGAACGAGCACACGGCCATCGTGGAGGCGATTTTTGCGCGACGGGAGCAGGCCGCGCATGACGCGATGAAAGACCACATATTGAAGGCGCGCGCCCGCATGTTTCAGGGCGTCGGCAGCTAGGCCGCACCCTGCAATGTCGAAAACAGAATCATAAAGGGCGGATGAGGGAGAGGAACCAGTGAGCCAGCCGCACATCATAGAACCGAAGCTCCGTTCCCTGATCGATACCCCGCTGAAGGTGGGTGAATCGCCTGCCTGGGACGAGCGAACCGGCGATCTGTGGTTCGTCGATATTCTCGCGCCCGCCATTTTCCGCCTGCATCCCGGCGGAAAACTCGACAGATACGACATGCCCGCCCAGGTGGGCTGTCTCGGCCTTTGCGACAATGGCTTGATCGTGGCCGGCCTCAAGACCGGCGTGCATCTTCTCGATCCCGCGAGCGGCAAGCTCGACCTTCTCTGCGACCCGGACGACGGGCGTCCCGACAGCCGCCTCAACGACGGGAAGGTCGGTCCGGACGGGCATTTCTGGGTGGGGACCCGCGACGAGGCCGCGATACAGACAGGCAATGCACGCCTCTATCGCGTCGCCCCGGATGGCGGCATCGAATGCATCATCGATGGCGACATGTTCACATCGAACGGGCTTGCCTGGAGCCCGGACGGCAGACGCATGTACCATTCCGACAGCAGTGGTCTCATGTATCAGGTATTCGATTTTGACCCCGCGACCGGCAGGATCGGCCCGGCCGAACGCCTTCACGATTTCGCACCGGATGAAGGCAGGCCGGACGGTGCTGCGACCGATTGCGAAGGCTGTTACTGGAGCGCCGGCGTTCAGGCGGGACGTCTCAACCGCTTTTCACCGGACGGCGAATTGTTCGAGGTCTACAGGCTGCCGTTCAAGGGGCCGACCATGCCGTGTTTCGGCGGTCCCGACCTCAAGACGATATACCTCACAAGTCTCGTCACCGAGACGGACGGAATAACCACCGCAGGCACGGTTGCCGCATTCGATGCCCCGGTCGCCGGCACGCCCGTTCACAAATTCTCCATCTGAAGATGACTTTTGATCCTAAGGAACCCAGTTGATGACGACATTCGATTTTCACCAGGCCCTGCAGGGCATCTCCGGCGTTCCGGTAACGGCTTACGATGCAAGCGGCGAAGTGGAGACCGGTGTTACCGCCGAGGTTTACGCCCGTGTCGCAAAAGCGGGCATCCATAATATCGTCGCGGCGGGCAATACGGGCGAATTCTACGCCTTGACGCCCGCGGAAATTCTGAAGGTTTATGAGGCCGCGATAAAAGGCGTCAGCGGCAAAGCCCCGGTTACGGCGGCGATTGGACGCTCGCAGCGCGAAGCGCTCTCCATGGCGCGTCAGGCAAAAGAAATGGGCGCATCCGCCGTCATGTCGCATCAGCCGGTCGACCCTTTTGCAGCCCCGCAATCGCAGATCGACTATTTTATCGGTCTTGCGGAGGGCAGCGAATTGCCGCTGGTCGCCTATGTCCGGGCGGACGGCTTTTCGGTCGATGACATGGTAAGGCTTGCGAGCCACCCGAATGTCGCCGGAATCAAGTTCGCGACGACCGACATCATGCTTCTGTCGCGCGCGATTGCCGCTTCCGATCCGAACGGCGCTCTATATGTCTGCGGACTGGCCGAAAGCTGGGCGCCTGCCTTCGCGGCGGTTGGCGCGCGCGGCTTCACATCCGGTCTCGTCAATGCCGCGCCGCAATTTTCCCTGCAGGTTCATGATGCCCTGACGGCCGGCGATTTCCCGGCCGCACGGAAGATCATCGAAAAGATCGAATTGTTCGAACGGCTGCGGACACGATATCGCAACGGCGCAAACGTGACCGTGGTGAAGGAAGCCATGGAAATTCTGGGGATGAAGGTTGGCTCCGTTCGCGCCCCGGGACTTGCCCGTCTGGACAAAGAGGACCGCGCAACACTCGAAGGACTGCTTGCCAGCTGGCGTTGATGGACGCCTTGCCGGCAAGCTGCACGTTTTCGCTTTGATCAGATCATATGCCGGCCATGAGCCGGCATATGCTTTCCGGGCCGATGGATGCTCAGCCGAACAGTGCAAGGCTGCTTTTCACGGTGACCCATACGCCCCACAGAAGCGGAATACCGACAGCAACCCAGGCAAGTGCCGCCTTGGTGTCCAGCCCGCCACGACCGATGCCGAAGGAGCCTGTCGGACCGGCATTGGCGGCCGCCGTCTTTGCCTGCAGCGTCGCGACCTCCGCATCCGACATGAACCACCTGTCCGAAAGCGGCCGCACGAAAGCATTAGCCACGAGGCCGATCGCCAGCATGCCCGCCAGAATATACATGGTGCTGGTGTAGAGCGCGGGTCCTGGCGCCACGCCCGCCGCGATCTGCGCCTCACGGATGTAGTTGACGACGACCGGGCCGGCGATGCCCGCAGTCGCCCACGCCGTCAGCAGGCGGCCGTGGATTGCGCCGACGAACTGCGTGCCGAAAATATCCGCAAGATAAGCGGGAATGGTCGCAAAACCACCGCCATACATCGACAGGATGATACCGAAGGCCAGAACGAAGAGCGCCTTGTTGCCCATCGTCGCAAGCGTCGGCGCCAGCGCATAAAGAATGATGCCGAGAATGAAGAAGCAAAAATAAGTGTTCTTGCGGCCGATCTTGTCAGACATCGACGCCCAGAAGAAACGGCCGCCGATGTTAAACAGAGAAAGCAGCCCGGTGAAACCGGCAGCAATCGCCGCGATCTGCGCCTTCTGCCCGGCATCGAGATCGGCAAAGCCCACGCCGGGTAAGCCGATCAGCGATCCTGCGAAGATTTCCTGCAGCATGGGCGAGGCCATGCCGATGACGCCGATACCCGCCGAAACGTTCAGGCACAGCACCGCCCAGATTAGCCAGAACTGCGGCGTCTTGTGCGCATCGCGCAGATGCACATGGCGATGGGTTATCATGGCGCTTTTGGCAGAAGGCGCCGTCCAGCCTTCCGGACGCCAGCCCGATGGCGGAATGCGGTAACCAAAAGCGCCCGCCATCATGAAGACGAAATAGATCATGGCCATGACGACGAAAGTCTGCCAGACGCCGACCGAAACATCCGTCTTGAAGTTGTTCATCAACAGATTGGCGAGCGGCGCGCCAATCATCGCACCACCGCCAAATCCCATGATCGCCATGCCCGTCGCCATGCCGCGACGGTCCGGGAACCATTTGATCAGCGTCGATACGGGCGAAATATAGCCAAGGCCGAGGCCGATACCACCGATGACACCGGCCCCCAGCCACATCAGCCACAGCTGATGCGTGATGACGCCGATTGCCGCCACCAGAATGCCGCCGCACCAGCAGCAGGCGGAAACGAAGCCGGCCTTGCGTGGCCCCACTCTTTCCAGCCAGCCGCCCCAGATGGCCGCCGAGCAGCCGAGAAGAACGAAGAAAAGCGTATAGATCCAACCAAGGTCGGCCACGCGCCAGTTGCACTCAGTGGTGAACAGCGCACCCAGAAGGGTGAGGCTGGAGCAACTGGGGTCCGTGGCCGGCAGCGCCTTCGACAGCGGCAGCCAGAACACGCTGAAGCCATAGGCCATGCCGATGCATAGATGAATGGCAAGGGCCGCCGGCGGCACCAGCCAGCGATTGAAACCCGGTCTTGCGATTATTCGTTCGCGGTCCAAAAACCCGGCTTGCGCCGCCTCTCCCGCTGTCGCACCTGCTACTGCCATTGACATTACCTCCCTCGTGGATGTCTGGACATGTCACGTTCGCCCCGCCGGGCGAACACCGATATCGCCGGACGTCCCCCGTCCGGCCGAAAATGTGATTTTGCGGTCGCGCCGCTCAAGCCTCTGTGCTTTCCGGTACGCTCGGTTCCGAAAGAGACTCACCCGCAATTGGTCCTTTGCCGCCCGACGCGCCCTTGGCATCGTCGGCGAGGCCCACGGCATCGGCCGCCGGATCGTCGGGCCGCTTGATCTTCTTCGACGCGGCAAGCACAAGCGGCAGAAAATCACCTGCCCCGGCATCCACCATCTCGAAGAACCGGCGTCGCATGCGCGGTTCCCAGAACTTGTTGATGTGGGTGGCGACACCTTCGATGCGAATATCTTCCGGCTGCGACAGAAAGAACGTCGCGATCTGGTTCGCCATTCTCACCAGCTTTTCATCGGTGTGGTTGAGCAACATGACCTCTTCCCCCGCGCCGGCTGCCAGCCGACGCCTCTGTGTGTGTGACAAGGCCGGGCGCACCCGGCCTCCTTATTCCGCCGCTTCGAGCTTGCCGCTGATCCGCCGCGAACGGCGGCCAAGCGCATCATATTCCTCCTGCCATTCCGTCGGCCCGTTGGAAGGCGATACCTGCACGGCGGTCACCTTGTATTCGGGACAGTTGGTCGCCCAGTCGGAGAAGTCGGTAGTGATGACATTCGCCTGCGTGCCGGGATGGTGGAAGGTCGTATAGACCACGCCGGGCGCCACACGGTCGGTGATCAGCGCCCGCAGCGTCGTATCGCCCGACCGGCTGGCGAGCTTGATCCAGTCGCCATCCTTCACGCCGCGCTGTTCGGCATCGTGCGGATGGATTTCGAGACGATCTTCCTCATGCCAGACGACGTTTTCGGTGCGCCGTGTCTGCGCGCCGACATTGTATTGCGACAGGATGCGGCCGGTGGTGAGCAGCAGCGGGAAACGCGGACCGGTGCGTTCGTCCGTCGCCACATATTCGGTGCGGATGAACTTGCCCTTGCCGCGCACGAAACCATCCACATGCATGATCGGCGAACCATCCGGGAATTTCTCGTTGCAGGGCCACTGCACCGAGCCCTTCTCCTCCAGATAGTCGTAGGAAACACTGGCAAAGCTCGGTGTCGTCGCCGCGATCTCGTCCATGATCTCGGACGGATGCGCGTAATTCCACGCAAGACCCATGGCCTGCGCCAGCTTCTGCGTCACTTCCCAGTCGGCATAACCGTTCTTCGGGGACATGACCTTGCGGGCGCGGTTGATGCGGCGCTCGGCATTGGTGAAGGTGCCGTCCTTTTCGAGGAACGTGGACCCCGGCAGGAAGACATGGGCGTAATTTGCCGTCTCGTTCAGGAAGAGATCGTGCACCACGACACATTCCATCGCGGCGAGACCGGCCGAGACGTGCTTCGTATCCGGATCGGACTGGAGAATATCCTCGCCCTGAATATAGATGCCCTTGAAGCTGCCATCCACGGCCGCATCGAGCATGTTGGGAATACGCAGCCCCGGCTCGTTGTTGAGCTTCACGCCCCAGAGTTTCTCGAAGATGTCGCGCGTGGCATCGTCGGAAATATGCCGGTAGCCCGGAAGCTCGTGCGGGAAAGACCCCATGTCGCAGGAGCCCTGAACGTTGTTCTGCCCACGCAGCGGATTAACGCCTACACCGGGGCGGCCGATATTGCCGGTCGCCATGGCCAGATTGGCGATCGCCATCACCGTGGTAGACCCCTGGCTGTGTTCGGTGACACCGAGCCCGTAATAGATGGCGCCATTGCCACCCCTGGCATAAAGACGTGCAGCGCCGCGCACCTCTTCCGCCGGCACACCGGTGAAGCTTTCGGTTTCTTCCGGGCTATGCTGAGGCTCGGCGACGAAAGCGGCCCAATCCTCGAATTCCGACCAGTCGCAGCGCTCGCGAATGAAGGCTTCGTTGAACAGACCTTCCGTGACGATGACATGCGCAAACGCCGTCAGCACCGCAACATTCGTTCCGGGCTTCAGCGGCAGGTGGAAGGACGCCTCCACATGCGGCGTGCGGACGAGATCGATACGGCGCGGATCGATGACGATCAGCTTCGCGCCCTGGCGCAGCCGCTTCTTCAGCCGCGAGCCGAAAACAGGATGCCCATCGGTCGGATTGGCGCCGATCACCAGCACCACATCGGACTGCTCGACGCTATCGAAATTCTGCGTGCCGGCGGAAGTGCCGAAGGCCTGGCCGAGACCGTAGCCCGTCGGCGAATGGCAGACGCGGGCGCAGGTATCGACGTTGTTATTGCCGAAGCCGGCGCGGATGAGTTTCTGGACGAGGAAGGTTTCTTCGTTCGTGCAGCGGGACGAGGTGATGCCGCCGATGGATTCCCGGCCATATTGACCCTGGATACGCCGGAACTCCGACGCGACATGGGAGAAGGCTTCTTCCCACGTGACTTCCCGCCATGGATCGCTGATCTTTTCGCGGATCATCGGGTTGAGAATGCGGTCCCTGTGGGTGGCATAACCATAAGCGAAGCGGCCCTTGACGCAGGAATGGCCGCGATTGGCCTGCCCGTCCTTCCACGGTACCATGCGCACCAGCTCTTCACCGCGCATTTCCGCCTTGAAGGAGCAGCCGACGCCGCAATAGGCGCAGGTCGTGACCAGCGAATGTTCCGGCTGGCCGATCTCGATCACCGATTTCTCCGTCAGCGTCGCCGTCGGACAGGCCTGCACGCAGGCGCCGCAGGAAACGCAGTCGGAATCGAGGAACGTCTCATGCGCGCCGGGCGACACACGGCTTTCAAAACCGCGGCCTTCGATCGTCAGCGCGAAAGTGCCCTGCACTTCCTCGCAGGCCCGCACGCAACGGGAGCAGACGATGCATTTGGAAGGATCGTAGGTGAAATAGGGATTGCTTTCATCCTTCGGTATCCAGCGCGCGTTAAGATCGCCATCGCCAGTGCGGGCCTTGACGTGGTTGTCGCCTTCGTAACCGTAGCGAACATCGCGCAGGCCCACGGCGCCGGCCATATCCTGCAGTTCGCAATCGCCATTGGCGGCGCAGGTCAGACAGTCGAGCGGGTGATCGGAGATATAAAGCTCCATCACGCCCTTACGGATCTGCTTCAGCCGCTCCGTCTGCGTGTGCACGACGAGACCGGGGGCGACAGGCGTGGTGCAGGAGGCGGGGGTGCCATTGCGGCCCTCCACCTCGATCAGACAGAGGCGGCAGGAACCGAAGGCATCCACCATGTCGGTGGCGCAGAGTTTTGGAACATCGATACCCGCTTCGCGCGAGGCGCGCATGATCGAGGTTCCCGCAGGCACAGTCACCTGCCTGCCGTCGATGGTGAGCGTCACCATGTCCGTTGCGTGGGATTTGGGGGTTCCATAGTCGAATTCTGTTACAAGGGCCATGGTCTTACTCCGCCGCTTCAACACGTGGGGTGGGGGCAAAATCATCAGGGAAATGCCGGAGTGCGCTCATGACGGGATAGGGCGTGAAACCGCCGAGCGCACAGAGCGAACCGAATTTCATGGTTTCGCAGAGGTCTGCGAGGAGTGCCGTATTTTTTTCCCGCTGGATGCCGAGCGCGATCCTGTCCACCGTCTCGACGCCGCGTGTGGAGCCGATGCGACAGGGCGTGCACTTGCCGCAGCTTTCGACGGCGCAGAATTCGAGCGCGAACCGGGCCTGATGCAGCATATCGGCGGTATCGTCGAAAACCACGATGCCGGCATGGCCGATCAGGCCACCGGCGGCGGTGAAGGCTTCATAGTCGAAGATCGTGTCGAACAGCGAAACCGGGAAATAGGCCCCGAGCGGACCACCCACCTGCACCGCCTTGACCGGGCGGCCGGTGATCGTGCCGCCACCGATATCATTGATCAGCTGCCCGAGCGGCAGGCCGAAGGCGGTCTCATAAAGCCCGCCATGCCGGATGTTTCCGGCAAGCTGGATGGGAATGGTGCCATGCGAGCGGCCGACGCCGAAATCGCGATAAAACGCCGCGCCGCGATCCATGATGACCGGAATAGAGGCGAGCGAAATCACATTGTTGACGACGGTGGGCCTGCCGAACAGGCCCTGCAAAGCAGGAAGCGGCGGCTTGGCGCGCACGGTGCCGCGCTTGCCTTCCAGACTGTTCAGAAGCGAGGTTTCCTCGCCGCAGACATAGGCGCCGGCACCCATGCGCACTTCGAGATCGAAGGCTCGCCCGGAACCAAGCACGGATGGGCCGATGATGCCTTCGCGGCGGGCGATTGCGATTGCCTGCTCCATGACCTTGATGGCGTAAGGATATTCCGAGCGCGTATAGATGAAACCTTTTGTCGCGCCGACGGCGAGGCCGGCAATCGCCATGCCTTCGATCAGCACGAAGGGATCGCCTTCCATGATCATGCGGTCGGCGAAGGTGCCGCTATCGCCCTCATCGGCATTGCAGACGATATATTTCTGGTCGGCCACCGCATCGGCGACGGTCTTCCATTTGATACCGGTCGGGAAACCTGCACCGCCGCGTCCGCGCAGGCCGCTTTCGGTCACTTGCGCAACGATATCGGCCGGCGCCATGGCGACGGCTTTTTCGAGGCCTTTCAAGCCCTGATAGGCGCGGTAATCCGCAAGCGACAATGGATCGGTAACGCCGCAGCGGGCAAATGTCAGGCGCGTCTGGCTTTTCAGGAACGGAATGTCCTTCGTCGGCCCGAGACAGAGACGATGCTCGCCGCCGGTGAGAAAACCCGTATCGAAAAGCGAGGCAACGTCGCTGGCCTTGACCGGCCCGTAGGCAATACGGCCATGTTCGGTGCGCACTTCCACCAGCACTTCAAGCCAGAGCATGCCGCGCGAGCCATTGCGGACAATATGAACCTCGAGGTTGCGGCTGGCCGCCTCGCGGCCGATTGCTTCGGCGACACGGTCCGCGCCAACGGCAAGCGCGGCGGAATCGCCTGGAACAAAAACGGTGACACTCATCGGCGCGCCTCCGCCAGAATGTCGCCAAGACAGTGCTCATCCAGTCGCGCATGAAGCTCGCCATCCAGCATCAGCGCGGGCGCCTGTGCGCAAAGCCCGAGACAGAAGACCGGCTCCAGCGTGACGGAACCGTCGCCTGCGGTTTCGTGCCAGTCGAGGCCGAGCCGGTTCTTGATGGCTTCCGCAAGAGGCTCGCCACCCATCGACTGGCAAGCCTCGGCGCGACAGAGCTTCAGCACATGCCGGCCGGACGGATGATCTCGAAAATCGGGATAGAAGGTCACGACGCCATGGACCTCGGCGCGCGAAATATTCAGCGCGGATGCGACGATCTGCTTGGCGCTTTCCGGTATGTAGCCGAATTCTTCCTGCACCGCGTGCAGAATGGGCAGCAATGGCCCCTCCAGGTGGAGAAGTTCGTCAATGATGGCGGAAACACGAGCCGCCTCATCTGCGGCAACCGCACGGATATTCATAAGCCAGTCCTCCCAAACCGACAGGGGGCAGGTATGGCGAGCGGCACATGTTTTTCAGTCCCGGCGCAGCCCCTGCATGGTTCTGGAGAATGGCGAGGTCGGCTGGATCAGGTCAATAATGTGTTTTCGTCAACCGATAGGAAATTCCTATCAAAAGCCATCGCCGCTGCGCGCTGACGCGCCTCATGAAGAAGCGCAGAAACGAGTGGCGTGTGCGGTTCACGATAGGTCGCGATCAGCCCCACCAGATGCTCCGCATCCGGCTCGGTAATCGGTATCATTCTGATCTGCTTTGGAAAACCGAATGATTCCGCTATGTTACGTGGCATTATTGAAGCCCATTGTCCGGTTCGGATATGCGAAAACAGCACAATCATGGAGTTGGACTCCAATGTCGGCTTCACCTCTACGCCCGCTTCAGCCATATGCTTGTTGATGATGCGGCGGTTCTGCATATCCGAAGTCAATAGGCATAACCTAAGACCGGAAACCTGCTTCCAGGTAACGCTTTCCTGATCGGCGAGCGGCGTTCCGGCTGCTGCAATCAGGTGATATCGCTCCGAATAGAGCGGTACCGTGGTCACTCGGCCAAGAGGTTCATTGTCGAGATAGCTGATTCCCGCGTCGATCTCGAGGTTTTCGATCTGGCTCAGGACCTGAAGCGAGGTGCGTGACGTCACGGAAAAGGTCACGTCGGGATGCCGCGCCTGAAAGGATTCCGTCAATCGCGGCACCATCGCAAGCGCCGTCGGAATGACCGCAAGGCGGATGTGGCCCGCCAGACCCTTGCGCGCCGCCCGCATTTCCTCACGCATGGTGCGCGTATCGGCGACGATGCGACGCGCCCATTCGAGAACACGCTGGCCTTCCGGTGTCAGCCCCTGATAACGCGCCGCACGCACCACAAGAACGACACCAAGCTGGTCCTCCAGCTGCCGGATCGCGGCCGAGAGACTTGGTTGGGAAACGCCGCACTCCTCCGCTGCGCGGCCAAAATGCCCTGCGCGCGCCAATGCAATGAAAAATTCCAGCTTGTCGATCATGCGTCCTCCCGCGTCGCTCGCGACCCTGCGGATGGTGCGAGCAGGAGAACACTAGAACGAGGCGGGGAAGCCCGCAAATGGATGCCGTTGTTTTCCTGAAAACCGTGTCGGGTGACAAGACTGGATTCCGTCAGGCACGGGCAGTCATGGGCGCAACGTTCGGTCAACCACTCCAACCGCACTGGACGCAGCTTTATCGCGGCATTGACCCATCCGTCGTTTCGCCTGACCTGCCGCACAACGCCGGGAAACGAAACCAATCGTCATCGCCGCCCCGATGCCCTGCCCTCTCATTTTCTCGAGTTTGCGGCGGCAGGCAAAAGGTATCCGGCGCTTCAGTCGCTGGAACCTTCACTCGCCATCCGGCTTGATGAAGTCGGTCATCGCGGGCGCCTTGAGGACGAACTGGCGATCCGAGCTGATGTAATTATCGGCATGCAGGCGCGCGATGGGCTGATATCGGTCCGGATCGACATAACGCCCTTCCGCATCGAGGCAATCCTTGTGGACATGCATGTGCACGACTTCGCCCAATACCAGAGTACGGCGCGGATAATCGATCAAACGCTCCACACGGCATTCGAAGGCGCAGGGCGATTCCGCCGCAAAGCTTGCATCGATCTTGCTGCAGGGCGTGGCCGTCAATCCGGCAATCGAAAGTTCATCGACCTCGCTCTCGAAACCCAGGCCGCAGACGAGCATCTGTTCGGACAGAGCCATATCGACCATGTTGATGACGAATTCGCCGGTGCGACGAATATTGGCCATCGTATCCTTCTCCTCGCCCGTCACACGCGGCTGGATGCCGAGAACAACGATCGGCGGATCATGGGAGAAAACATTGAAAAAGCTCATCGGCGCGGCATTGTTGTGACCAGCGGCCGAGCGCGTCGTGACAAGCGCTATCGGCCGTGGACCGATAAAATTGGTCAGCAAACGATAACGGCTCTGCGGCTCAAGCGCGGTAAAATCGAATTCCATGGGAGTACCTGATTTATTGTATACAATAATATTTCATATTGAAGACAATTACTCAATCACTCTCCTCACGGGATAGCCGATTTTGCTGTATCACATTTGGAAGCAGAGGAGCAGCAAGCCCGCACGCATTCTCCAACCAAATGGACGGAGCCGCCATCCACGCATCGACTATAAGCGCAAAAACTCCCCGGCCTGGAGGGGTCCGGGGAGCAAACCTGACATCATGTCAGGAACTTTGACTGGAGCTAGTGACTCACCCGTTCGGAAACGGGGTGGATCTGAGTTGTCTAACCCTACTATGCTTTTTGTAGACTATTAGAACGCGCGCTCGAGACGAACGAAACCGGTCCAGCTGTCGCCAGCACCACTGTCGCGACCTTCGCGGCCGTCGACGTCCTGATAGGTCACCGCAACCTTCGTGGAGAGGCCGGAAGTAATCTTGTAGCCAGCAGCTACGCCAGCACGCCATGCATCGCGGTTGCCCACGAAGTCGTTGTTTGCGCCGATGTCGATCGTGCCAAAATACTGGAAGCCGGGGGTGATTGTCAGCTTGTCGGTTGCCTTGATGGCGTATTCAGCTGCAACGGACCATTCGGATTCTTCGTAGTAGTGGTTGGCGCCGGAAGCCCATACGCCGGAGAGGCCGAGAGTGCCCGGACCGATGTCAGCCGTGAGGATTGCACGGATTGCACCGTTTTCCTGGTCGGTGTCGTACGCGCCTAGCAGGTTGGCCTTAACGCCGCCGAACTTGCCGCCGATGATAGCACTGACGCCGACATCGTTCGTGTTGGTCTTGAACTTGCCACCCTTTGAAACGCCAAGCTCTGACGTACCCTTGCGCGAGCCTTCCAGCTCTTCAGCAGCGGCACCAACGTAGAAGGAGCCGGCGTCGTAGGTGTAACGGACAGCGTTCAGACGGGTGCGGTTGGAGCTTAGCTGGTCATACTCACCAGAGAGACCGTCATCCCACCAGTTGTAGTAAAAACCGACCTTCAGGCCGCTGAGTTCGATGAAAGCCTGATCGAGAACGATGTTACGGTCGGTGTCGTTGTCGGCCTGGCCGCGCAGACCGATGTAGCCGCGCAGAGCGCCGAGTTCAGTGTCGGTGCGAGTGTCGATGTTGAACTGACCGCGCGTCGTAGCATCCCAGTCGGAAGTGCCGGACTGGTTGCGACCGAAGTCCGTCTGGAAGCGGACGTAACCGTCGAACTTCAGGCAGGTTTCGGTGCCGGGGATGTAGAAGAAGCCGGTGCCGAAAGCGTCGCAGACGCGAACATATTCCATGGCTTCCGGCTCGGCAGCGACGATAGCGTCAGCGGCCTGTGCGCCGGATACTGCTGCGAGAGCCGCAGCGGAGCCGATAAGAAGGCTCTTGATGTTCATTTGTAATCTCCAGTCAAAAATTTTTGAACGAATGCGCAAATTTGAGGGCTGGTTTTTCCCTGCCACCCGATTCCCTGCGCTGATTCAGCAAATGACAGAAGTTGCCGCAGACTCGCAATTTAAATCGACGGAATACAAATACAGACAAAGTACTCAATTCAATTTCGTAGTAAAATTACAACAATTTAATAGTTTAAAATATAATATTTCTTATTATCATTTAAAAATAATAGAATTTATTACTTTTAAATATTGTCTTCAATTACTAAATTACAAGACACCAAAACAACAAACGCTCCCGTCCCGTCCGGATCGGGAGGCGTCAGCACTCGCGGGCATGGGGAAGCAAAATGGTTTTCGTCGAGGAAAAGGAAAGGACGCAGGCGGCCAAACGTCCGCCCGGCCTCTCCCGGGGAACCATATCTGGACGATCTGAAACAACCGGTCGCCCGAGGCAGCCTATAGGCGGCCTTCGGTTAAGCCGGTCGCGAATATCGTCGTCTTCGCCAGCATGTCTTCGATCGCTTCTGCCGGCACCGGGCGGCTGAAGTAATAGCCCTGACCGTAGGGGCAGCCGGCATCCCGCAGAAATGTCGCCTGCTCGCCGGCTTCCACACCTTCGGCAATGACATCGATGCCCAGAGACCCGGCAAGCTGGATCATGATCGAGACGATGGCGCTGTCTTTGGTCTTTTCCGGCAGATGGGTAAGGAACGAGCGGTCTATCTTCATGCACGAGAGCGGGAATGTCTTGAGCATGCCGAGGCAGGAATAACCGATACCGAAATCATCCAGCGCCAGGCTGACACCCATCTGTTTGATGGCCCTCATGATCCGCACCGATGTTTCAACATCCTGAATGATGAGCGTCTCTGTGATTTCGATTTCCAGCAGGGATGGCGCAAGGCCGGTTTCCTTGAGCACCGACCTGATCTGCTGCACCAGCCCGCCCTGAAACTGCCGCGGAGAGATATTGACCGCCATTTTGACGGGCGACAGGCCGGCGGCGGCCCATGCCTGTGCCTGACGACAGGCCTTTTCGAGAATGCTTCCTCCGAGTTCGACGATCAGGCCGGTCTCTTCCGCAAGCCCGATGAACTCCGCGGGACCGAGCAGACCTTCCGTGGGGTGCTGCCAGCGCACCAGCGCCTCCACGCCGCTGATCCGGCCGCTGACAAGATCGACCTGCGGCTGGAAGTGCAGGACGAACTCGTCCCTCTTTACTGCCTTTCGCAATTCCTCGATGCGGGTGAACTTCTTTCTCAGATCATCCGCCATATTGGGGGTGAAGGTGGCGATACTGTCGCGCCCGGTATGTTTGGCCTCATACATGGCGAGATCGGCCGCCGCGACGATTTCCGCCGTGGTTTCCCCATGCTCCGGGAAAAAGGCCATGCCGATGCTGCATGTGACCTTGATATCGTAATTGCCGATACGCAAGGGCTGCGAGACAGCGGCGCGGATGCGCTGCAGGCGGTTTTCGACATCGTCCCTGCGCTCTTCGAGAATGATAACGAACTCGTCGCCGCCGACCCTGAGAACGAGATCGTTCTTCCGGAGGCTTTTCGCAATGCGCTCGGCGGTTTTTGACAGCAACGCGTCGCCGATGCTGTGGCCGAGCGTATCGTTGATCTGCTTGAAATTGTCGAGATCGAGAAAACCGATACCGACCCTTCGGTTCGCCTTTGCCGCCGCCGCCAGTATTTCCGGCAGCCTCGTATCGAGGAAACGGCGGTTCGGCAGCCGGGTCAGCATGTCGTGGTCCGCCAGGAAGGCAATATGCTCCGCCGCCCTTTTGCGGTCGATCGCCAGCCCCGCCATGCGCGCCGCCGCGCCTATGAATTCCACCAGCGCCGCATCCGGCTGGCGGCCGGCCAGCATGCACCAGACGAAACCGTGCGCCTTGCCTTCGCTGGCGGGAATATCGAAACTGAAGGCCATGTGTTCTGCCGGATGGATAAGGCTCTCAGGGTCGCTGACGCTGGAAACCAGCGCGGCCAGCCCCTCCTGCTGCGCAAGCGCCGGCGAGGCGTAAACGGAAGGTTCCCCTTCCGCCGCATCGAACACCCGCACCGCGCAGGCCAGTCCGGTCGCGAGATTTTCGATGGCCTTGACGAATTCCTCAAGAAAATCCTCGATACGCGCTGCCGCGACTATCATTTCCAGAATATGCGCCTGCGCCTGAAGCAGTCTTTCCGAGGCCTTTTTCTGGGTTATGTCCCGCGAGGCGCCGACCACGCCGATGATGTTACCGGCCTTGTCCTTCAGCGGCACGCGCGACATCATGAGCCAGCGGTCAATATCGCCGCGCATGGCGCGCTCTTCGTAACCGAGATCCGGTTCGCCGGTGCGCATCACCCGCGCCTCGGTATCGGGAATGCCGGCACGCCGCGCCGCTTCGCCGTGAATATCGTAGTCGGTGAGCCCGATCAGTTGCTCGACCGTGTCAAAGCCGTTTTCGGTGACGATGGCGCGATTGGCAAAAAGAAAGCGCCCTTCCAGATCCTTGGCATAGATAAAATCCGGCACGTGGTCGATCATCGCTTCCAGAAGCGCGTGCCGGTCGGAAGGATTGCTGTTTTCGCTCATGTCACGAGTGGCGGATGGGGTGAGATCGCGCTCTTTTCGCGACATCCGGTTCTCTTCGGGTGTCTTCGGGCCTTTGGAACGCACCTCTCCGCCTCATCATTTTATAAGGAAGCAGAATAGTAGGATTATACGTCTTATATAAATATGAACAACGACGTGAGATTGCCGGGAAACCCGCCTTTTGCAGCAGCCTCCCCGAAGCCCTGCCGGCTTGAATCAAAACGGCGCAGCCGAAGCTGCGCCGTCAAAACGACAGGCGGCAATTCGTTGACGGTCACACCACCGGCGTCGGCAGTTCTTTGCCGGCAAAATGGGCATCGAGATTGGCGAGAACGAGATCGGCCATGGCGCGCCGCGTCTGGTGCGTGCCGCTGCCGACATGCGGCGCGAGCGTGACGTTGTCGAAGGCGAAAAGCGCTTCCGGCACGCGCGGCTCATCCTCGAAGACATCCAGCGCCGCACCTGCGATCGTGCCGCTCGAAAGCGCCTCGACAAGCGCCTTTTCATCCACCAGCGAACCGCGCGCCACATTGACGAGCACACCTTGGGGCCCGAGGGCCTTCAGCACATCCGCATTGACGATATGGCGGGTTTCAGCGGTTGCGGCGGCGGCGATGATCAGTACGTCGCAATTGGCGGCAAGCGCCTCGATGCTGTCATAATAATCATAGGCGACATCGCGGCGGTTTCTGGCGGTGTAGGAAATGCGCGCATCGAAACCTTCCAGCCGCTTTGCGATTGCCTGACCGATGCGGCCGAGGCCGAAAATTCCATAACGGCGGCCGGCGACGCGGGTGGAAAGCCCCATATCGCCCTTCAGCCATTGGCCGGTGCGCACATGCTGGTCGGCCTGCGGCAGCTTGCGCGCCTGCGCCAGAACCAGACCGAGCGCTAGGTCGGCGACATCGGCCGTCAGCACGTCAGGCGTGTTGGAAACGCGGAAACCGCGTCGCTTGGCTTCGGCGAGATCGACCTTGTCGAAACCGACACCGTTGATGGCGACGATTTCAAGATTGGGAAGTGCGGCGCTGATATCCGCCGGCAGGCCGATATGGCCGCCGGTGACAACGCCGCGGATTGAAGCCCCCTTTTCAGCAAGGAACGCCGCCTTGTCAGCAGTCTCGAACAGCCGATGCACGGTGAAGCGCTCCGCAAGTTCCTGTTCCAGTGCCGGGATGAGCGGGCACAATTGCACGATTTCAGTGGTCATGAAGTTTCCTTTGCGCCGGTGAACTACTTCACATCGGCCTTGACGAATTGCCGGAGTTCCGGCGTTTGTGGGTTGGCGAAGAGTTCGGATGAACGACCCTGCTCCCAGATCTTGCCCTTGTGCATGAAGATGGTTTCGGTCGCGACGCGGCGCGCAAAGGCCATTTCATGGGTGACGAGGATCATGGTCATGCCGTCTTTGGCGAGGTTTTCCATGACAGTCAGCACTTCCTCGGTGAGTTCTGGGTCGAGCGCCGAGGTCACCTCATCGAACAGCATCACCTTCGGCCGCATGGCGAGCGAGCGGGCAATCGCCACGCGCTGCTGCTGGCCGCCGGAAAGCTGATCGGGATAGGAATCGAATTTCTCCGACAGGCCGACGAGTTGCAGAACTTCGCGGGCAATATCCTTCGTTTCCGATTTCGCCACATCCTTGACGATACGCGGCGCGAGCATGATGTTTTCGCCGACCGTCAGATGCGGGAAAAGGTTGTAGCTCTGGAACACGATGCCGACATCAGTGCGCAGCTTGCGCAGCGCCTTGGCATCTTCCCCGATGGCGTGACCGGCGATTTCGATACGGCCCGAATTGATCTTCTCCAGCCCGTTCATGCAGCGCAGCAGCGTGCTCTTGCCCGAACCCGAGCGGCCGATGAGGGCGAAGACTTCACCGCGGCCGACCGTCAGCGACACGCCTTTGAGGACTTCCAGAGCGCCAAAGCTCTTGTGAACGTTTTCAACGATTACTTCCGGCATGAAGCCTCCTTTCCAGCCAACGCGACAGCTGGGACAACGGGTAGCAGACGATGAAATAAAGCACGGCCACGGCGACGAAGACGCGGAACGGCTGGAACGTGGCATTGTTGATGAGCTGCCCCGCTCTCGCCAGTTCGACGAAACCGATGATCGATGCGATGGACGTATTCTTGACGACCTGAACGGCGAAGCCGACGGTCGGCGGTAGCGAAATGCGGATCGCCTGCGGCAGGATGACGTAGCGATATTGCTGGGCGCGGGTCAGCGCCAGCGATTCCGACGCTTCCCATTGCTGCTTCGGCACCGCCTGGATGCAGCCGCGCCAGATTTCCGCGAGGTAACCCGATGTATAGATCGTCATCGAGGCGCCGGCGGCAAAAAGCGGCGGCAGTTCCAGCCCGGCAAGGCTGAGGCCGTAATAGGACAGGAACAGGATCATCAGCACCGGAATGCCCTGGATCACCTGGATATAGGTGCCGGCGGCAATGCGCAGCGCCTTGAAATTCGAGGTGCGGGCGAGCGCCACGAAGAAGCCGACGATGCCGCCGCCGATAAGCGCAATGATCGTCAGAAGCACGGTCCATTGCAGGGCGGTCAGCAGGAAGCCGAATTCGTTCCAGCCGAAAGTTCGAAGAGTCATGACTGCACCTCCGGCATGGCGGTCATCGTCTTGCGGGCAACGCGGCGGCCGAACAGCCACATGCCGACGAGGGCAAGGATGAGCCGCAGGCTGAGCGCCAGCGCAAGATAGATGAGCGTGACGACGATATAGACCTCGAAGGAGCGATAGGTCTGCGATTCCACGAAGGCTGCGGCAGCCGCAAGCTCATGGGTGGAAATGGCCGAACATATGCTCGATGCCAGCATCATCAGCACGAACTGGCTGCACAGCGAGGGATAGACCTTGGCGATGGCCGGCACGATGATGACGTGGCGATAGATCTGGTACTTGGTGAAACCCAGCGCCTCGCCCGCCTCGATCTGCGACTTGTGCACCGCCTCGATGCCGGCGCGGATGATTTCCGTCGAATAGGCGGCGAGATTGATCGTCATGCCGATCAGCGCCGCCGTATCCGCCCCTACCCTGAAGCCGAGGCCCGGCAGGCCGAAATAGACGATGAAAAGCTGCACGAGAAACGGCGTATTGCGGATGACTTCCACATAACCGTCCACGATGATGCGGACGATGCCGCCATTGATGGACCGCAGCGAGGCCAAAAGAATGCCGAAAGCGCAGCCGAGCACGATGGACAGGACAGACAGCTTGATCGTCAGCCATATGCCGTTCAGAATCTCGTTCTGATACTGGGCGAGCGCGCCGAATTGGAATGTATAGGACATGCGTCACTCCGTTGACATTTCCCGGGCCCGCCGGAAGTCTTCCCGGCGGGCGCGTTGAAAGGCTCAATCAGAAGCTTGGCAATTGCGGCAGCGGACGGCCGGTCCACTTGACCGAGATGCGGTCGAGATCGCCGGACATCTTCATGAGGTAGATGGAGGTGTTCAGCCACTGGCGCAGCTCGAAGTCCTCAAGCTTGGTCGCCATGGAATTGCCCTGCTGGAAGAAGGTGAAACCAACCTGCAGACCGGCTTCGGGACGCTGCTTGATGATCGCTTCGCCAACCGTGGACGGCAAGGCGACAGCATCCACCTGACCGGCGAGCAGTGCCTGGGCGCTGGTGGAATCGTCTTCGTAAACGACGATTTCAAGACCTTCGACATTGGCCTTGCGCAGCGCGGTTTCCTGCGAGGAACCGCGATTGACCGAAACCCGCTTGCCCTTGAGGCTGTCGAGATTTTCGAACTTCTGGTCCTTGCCGGAAATGATGTCCATGTTGAAGGCGCTGTAAGGCTGCGTGAACATCACGGTCTTGGCGCGCTCGCCGGTCGGCGCAAGCGTGGCAACAAGGAAATCGACCTTGCCGGTCTGAAGTGCGGGAATACGCGCAGGCGGCGTCAGCGGCACCAGTTCCACCGGCAGCGACAGGTAAGAACCAATGAGATTGGCGACATCGACGTCGTAACCAGAGGGATTGCCTTTCTCATCCACCATGCCCATCGGCGGCGCACCGGTCAGAACACCAATTTTGACCTTGCCGCGCGCGGTGATCTCGCTGAGCGAGAGGGCTTGGGCAGACGTGGTGGCGGCAAGCGTTGCTGCTGCAACACCGACGGCGACGGTCATGTTCTTCAGAAATCTGGATATGCTCATGGTTTCTCCTCCAACCTTATAGTGACTGCCCAGAATGGAACAGCGGCCTTGCGCAAACCGGAAAATGTTCTCGATAACATTTTAACGCGATTGACTAAAAACTCCTCCCAAGAAACTGCGAAAGCACAAAACCAGATGAATTTCCCATGAAATTCAATGTTTCCGGCTGGTTATCGATTTTCCTCTATTCGACACCGCTTCACGTTCTTGGCAGGATCAATAATGCATGTTATCGGTATCATTGCAAGTCCGATCTACAGAACTGTTTTGGTCGGCATTCATTCGGGAGGGAAACATGTACACACGCTCGGCAATTTTCGAAGGCAGGATTCACCCCGGTCGGGAGGAGGAGTTTTTCCGCATCGTCGAGGAAAAATTGCTGCCGGTCTGGAAACGCATGCCGAATGCGCAGGCCGTGCGGGTGATGCGCACCGAGCGCACGGACCCGGACGCCGCCTCGATCATCATGGTGCAGGAAATCGACTATCCGTCGATGGAAGCAGTGGAGGAAGCGCTGGTTTCCCCCGTCCGGCTGGAAGGCCGGGTGCTGACGGATGAGATGATGAGCATGTGCGACGGACGTTTTTATCATCTGGTCTATAGCCGCGTCGCATAAATCCGGTGCACGCCGCATCGATCAGCAATCATACGGCGTGCTTTCCCTTATTGTCTTCGTGTATGTCTTGTCCTGAACCGGTTCGAATTTAGGGAGACATGCTTTGGTGGAGCGCACGCCCTTGGCCGCAGCGTTAGTCACGTCAAAAAAAGCTACCATGAGCGATGTCTCGAAACTCGCGGGCGTCTCCAAGATGACCGTTTCGCGGGTGCTGGCCGATCCCGCCCTGGTGTCCGAAGAGACCCGCCAGAAGGTGATGAAAGCCATCGAGAAGCTTGGCTATGTGCCAGACCGGATCGCCGGTTCGCTGTCCTCCCGCCGTACCAATTTCATCACCGCCATCCTGCCGACGCTCACCAACTCCAACTTCGCCGATAGCGCACAGGGGCTTGCCAATGCGCTGCGCGCCGCCGATTACCAGTTGCTGATCGGCTACACCATGTACGATCTGCAGGAGGAAGAACGCGTCATCCGCACCATGATGGAGCGCCGCCCCGATGCCATCGTCGTCGCCGGCACAGTGCATACCAAGATGGCGAGCGAGGTGCTGATGCGCGCCGGTATCCCGATCGTGGAAATCTGGGACGTTCCCGAACACCCCATTGACCATGCGGTCGGTTTTTCCAACTACGAAGTGGGAAGAACCGCCGCCAAGCATCTGATATCGCTTGGTTTCAAGAAAATCGGTGCGCTCGGATCGAGGGCCGATGGCGATGTGAAGGACTGGCGCGGTGAAAGCCGCCTGCTCGGTTTCGGCGCGGCCCTGCGGGAAGCCGGCATTGCCGACGATCTCATCATCCGCGAAGGCAGCGCCCCGGTCTCCTATGACCACGGGGCAAAGACCCTCGGCTCGCTACTGGCCAAGGCCCGAGATGTCGAGGCCATCTTCGCCGTATCGGATATTTCCGCCGTCGGCGCACTGATGGAATGTCATCGACGGGGAATCAGTGTCCCTGACCGCATTTCCATCCTCGGCTTCGGCGACTTCGATATCGGCCGGCAATGTTACCCTGCAATTTCAACGATCCGCGTCGATGCCCAGATGATCGGCCGCAGGGCGGGCGAGTTGCTGCTTTCGATACTGGAGGCGGAAAAGGATGCCATTGTTCCCGAGGGCGCAAGGGTGGATGTCGGCTTCGAGCTGATCGTGCGGGAGACGACGAAGCGGCTGGGTGGGTGATCCACTCTCTTCCCTCATTCCTGTGCTTGTCACAGGGATGAGGGAGACGAGACGGGTCCTCTTTACCGCGCACCCCACGTATCCGTCAGGCGATACCCTTCCGGCCACGGATCGGACGGGTCGAGCATGTGCTGGTGGATACCGGTGATCCAGCCGCGACCGGAGATTTCCGGCAGGATGGCTGGACGGTCGCCGACCGTTGTCGTTCCAAGAATACGGCCGGTGAAGGTAGAGCCGATCAGCGACACCGCCGTCAGGGTTTCGCCCTCCTTCATTTCGCCACGCGCATGCAGCACCGCCATGCGGGCCGAAAGTGCCGTGCCGGTCGGCGAACGGTCCACCTTGCCCGGCTGGATGGCAACGGCCGCCCCTGCCCGCAGGCCTTCGGCCGTGCGTTCTACCTTGCCAGCGAACAGGCAGAAGGAAAAATGCCGCCAGTCCGGGTTTTCGGGATGGTCGAAGCCCAAAGCCTTGTTGGCGGCATTTGTGATGCGCACGCCGAGGCGGGCAATCTCATGCGCCTCTTCCGGCTTCAGGCTAAAGCCCATCGCCTCGGCATCGACGATGACGAAGCTGTCGCCGCCATAGGCGGTGTCCACTTTCAGCGTACCGAGGCCTTCAACCTCGAGTTCGACATCGAGCTTTGCGGCAAAGCTCGGCAGATTCTGCACGAAAATGCGCTCGGCCTTGCCGTTGCGGCATTCTGCGCGAACCTTCACCAGCCCGCCCGGCGCTTCCAGCAGCATATGGGTTTCCGGCTCCTGCATCGGTACGATGCCGCCATCCAGAAGTACGGTAGAAACGCAGATGGAGTTGGAGCCGGACATGGGCGGCGTATCTTCCGGTTCCATGATGATGAAGGCGGCATCCGCATCGGGATGTTTCGGCGGCACCAGCAGGTTGACGTGCCGGAACACGCCGCCACGCGGCTCGTTGAGCACGAAATTGCGCAGGGTCTCATCGCGGGCGATGAAGCGGCTCTGCTCCCAGATCGTTTCGCCCGGCGGCGGCCTGACACCGCCGACGATCACGTCACCGACTTCCCCTTCCGCATGGGCGGAAATCACATGAACGGTCTTGATACTGCGCATTCAAAACTCCTTAGGAAAGCCATGAAGGAAGAAGGGATGGAGCACGGCCGGTCAGCGCGCTTTCCACGCAATCGGCAAGGCTGCCGAAGCGCACTGCGCGACCGCTGAGGCCGGGTCCGTAATGGGCGTATTTGCCGGAATTGGTCATCAGGGCACGGGTCTTCGTCGGGAAGACCGGTTCGGAAATGGAGCACCAGCAAAGATCAGGCAGCACCTGCACACCGCTGTCGTGCAGGCTTTGCAGGGTGCCGTCCTGCCCGGCCGCATCGATGACCTGCTGGCCGGCTGTAACGATGACGGCGACATCCGCGTGACGCCGGCGGCCGGCAAATTCAGCCGCAAGCGCGTGACACTCATCCAGCGAGGCATGCGGACTGCCGATGGCGACAAGTTGCACCTCTTCCGGTCCCTCATTGAGAAGCGACCAGCCGGCGGCCATATCGGAGAGTGAGACGGTGACGATATCGGCCGTTTCGAGAGGCGGAAGACCGGCTTCCGGTGTTACGCCCTCTATATGAAGCATGGGCGCAGCGGATGTGGTGCCGAAAGCGGCGCAAAGCGCCTTTAGATCATCCCGTGACGGCTTTGCAGGGCCAAGGCCGCGCAGCAGCGGAATGCAATCCGGCGCGGCCTTGCCCGCCAGATAACCGACGAGCGGCCAGAAGGCATCATCCACACCCTGCGGCAGCTCCACATTGACGATGCGCTGAGGACGGCGATTTTCCTCCAGATAGACGCCGGCAAGTGGCGCCCTGCCCGTCAGCGCGATGCAGAGATCGAGAAAATCCGGATGTTTGGCCGTGCGCGCGCCAAGAACCGTATTGGCGAAGATCACCGCGTTCGATTCGGCCCAGGCGATCATGTCGCCCGCCTGCGGCGCGCTGTCGAGCAGGTAAGGCGAACAGGTGAAAGTCGGGCGACAGCCCATGCGCACATAGGCATCCGCCAGCCTTGCGGCCGGGTCGCCGAAATCCTCCGGCATACCCTGCGAACGCCAATGCGCCTTGTCCACCGAAATGGCGTTCATGGTCGTCGGCACCCGTACCTTCGCGCCCATCTCCGCCATTTTTTCCGCGAAGGTGAGATTGGCGGGGCTGGCATAGATGCAACCGTCAATGTGGCCCTGCGTCACATCGACAAGCGCCGATGCCCCCTGCTGGGCGGCCATGGCGACGGTGATGCGCATGGCCTGCTGCACGGCGATGCCATCGCGCCCTTCGAGCATGGCCCGGTCGTCATCTCTAAGATCGAGATGCGCCGTCGCCGGCGGCGTGATGGCAAGGGAAACGCCATCGGCTTCGATAGCCGTCTCATCGATACGGACATGAACGGCTTTGGAGAACCGGGCGAAATTTTCCGCGTCCAGGCGCAGCACCGGCAAAGGCTTGCCGAACATTTCGGCGGCGACCAGCGCGCCCAGCGTCAGCACGTCTTCGGCCTCGCAGAAGACCAGCGCCGAGGGCGCGCGGCCCGTCAGGATAAGATCGAGCAAGACGCCCGAACCGGTACAGGAGCCACGGCTGGTGGGCATGAACAGCACGCCGCCGGTGAGACAGATACCATGCAACGGGTGGTGCACGTCGATCACCCTGCCGGTGGCGGGATCGACCCCGCCCCAGAAACTCAGCGCTTCGGTCGTCGCAATCACGGGACCTTCGGCCGAACCGGCCAAAATGCTGCGGGCTTCAGGAACGGCTGCTGTCGAGAGGGAAGAAGACATCGGAAATCCCCGTCAGAAACGTTGCGGCGAAAATGCCCTTGTATCGATGGCGGGTTTTTGCCCCGTCAGAAGATCGGCGACGATGCGGGCCGTGCCCGCCGATTGCGTCAACCCCAGATGCCCGTGGCCGAAAGCATAAACCACCCGCGCCGTGTGCCGTGCTTGCCCGATGGCCGGCAGGCTGTCCGGCAGCGAGGGGCGAAAGCCCATCCACTGCTTGCCGCCTTCGGTTTTCAGGCCCGGCAGGAAGGCTTTCGCCTTGGTCAGCAGCGCTTCGGAACGGGCGAAATTGGCAGGGAGCTCCAGCCCGCCCAATTCAACCGCGCCACCAACGCGGATGCCGGAGGAAAGCCGCGTGACGACGAAACCATGGCCGCCGAAGGTCACCTGCGTGCGCAGATCGAAAGCGCCGGACGGCAGGGTTGTATTATACCCCCGTTCGGTTTCCAGCGGAATTTTTTCCCCGAGCGAACGGGCGATGCGATGCGAAAAGGCGCCGGCTGCCAGCACCACCCTGGCGGCCTTGCGGGTGCGCCCATCATGGCTCACCGCCTCCACACCGTCTTCCAGCGGCCTGAGCGAAGCGATATCGAGGCATTCGATACGGCCGCCAATGGTGCGGAAATGCTCGGCCAGCGCCAGCGTATAAAGCTTGGGATCGGCGATGGAATACCAGCCGGGCGTGAACGTGCCGCAGGTGAAACGCGGCGCGATGCCGGGCTGTATCTCAGCCATCTGTTCGGCATTGAGATGCCGGAACTCAATGCCGTGCCGCTCGCGCGCCTTCCAGCCGGGAAGCGAGGCTTCGAATTCCGCCTCGCTTTCATAGACCTGGAGGTTGCCCTCCTTGCGCAGCATGGCGATGGTATCGGTCTTTTTCAGGAACGGCTCCAACTCGGCCTTCGCGAGATCCATCAGCGCGGTCTGGGCGGCGGTGGAATGCTCCACCTTCGAAGCGGCGCAGGCCCGCCAGAACCGGAACATCCACGGCGCGATCTTCAGTGCATAGGAAGGCGGCACGCTGAGCGGACCGAGCGGATCGAGAAGCCACTTCGGCGCCTTCCATAGAATGCCTGGCGATGCCAGCGGCAGGATATCGGTGAAGGCGAAGGCACCGGCATTGCCGGCGGACGCGCCCGCCGCCGGTCCCTCGCGGTCGATGACCGTGACCGAAAGGCCACGGCCCTGCGCCGCAATTGCCGCCGAGAGGCCGACGACGCCGGCCCCGATGACGATGACATCATTGGCTGGCATTACCGCACGCTCGCCAGGAATTTCTGCGTTTCAGCGTGCTGCGGCGCGCCGAACAGCTGGTCCGGCGTGCCGATTTCCGCCATCACACCCTGATGGAAGAAGGCAACGCGGTTCGAGACATCACGCGCGAAGGCCATTTCATGGGTGACGCAGATCATCGTCATGCCCTCATCCGCCAGCATCTTGAGCGTATCGAGCACTTCGCCCACCAGCATCGGGTCCAGCGCCGAGGTGACTTCGTCGAACAGCATATATTCCGGCGACATGGCAAGCGCACGGGCAATCGCCATACGCTGCTGCTGACCACCCGACATGCGGTTCGGATAGACCTTCAGCTTTTCGGCAAGGCCCACATGGGTCAGTTGCTTCACCGCGATTTCCTCGGCCTGCTCCTTGGAAATACCGAGCACCTTGCGGGGCGCGAGCATGACGTTTTCGAGCACCGTCAGATGCGGGAAAGCATTCCATTGCTGGAAGACGATGCCGACCTTGCGGCGCAGCTTGTTGAGGTCGGTCGATTTGGCGTGCACTTCCGTGCCGTCGATGACGATCTTGCCGCTGTCGATCGGCTCCAGGCCGTTGATGCAGGTGAGCAGCGTCGATTTGCCGGAACCGGAACCGCCGATGATGGTGACCACCTCGCCCTTGTTGACGGTGAGGTTGATCCCTTTCAGAACCTCCAGCGGGCCGAAGGATTTGCGGACGTTTTCGATCTCAATCATTGGGGGACCACCGTCTTTCGAGATACCCGCCGAAACGGGCGATGGGGAAGCTGATAAGGAAGTAGATGGCGCCGCAGATCATCAAGATCGTCAGCGGTTCCTGCAGGCGGGTCACGAGAATCTGCGAGGCACGCAGAAGCTCGATGAGGCCGAGCCAAAGGACGAGCGCCGAATCCTTCATGACGCCGAGCGTGAGCCCGATCCATGCGGGCAGCGACACGCGGGTGGCGAGCGGCAGCACAATGTAGCGCATGTCCTGCGACCAGGTCATGCCCAGCGACCGGCAGGCGCGGCGGGTGTTCGAGGGTACGGCATCGATGCCGCCGCGCACGATCTCGGTGCAATAGGCCGCCGTATAAAGCGACAGCACCACGCAGGAGGTGGTGAAAGGCGGCCAGCCGAGCTTTGCGATCGACTGGAAAGCATTGCCGAGGACCAGCTGGATGAGCAGCGGCACGGAACGGAAAATATCCAGCACGAAGGTCAGCGGCAGCGACCAATAGGGGCCGAACTGGAAACGGATGATACCGAAGATGATCCCCATGATGGTGCCTGCCGTGACGGCGACAGCGGTGACGGCAAGCGTCATGCCGGCACCCTTGGCCAGGAAGGCGAGATCACTCCAGGTGAGAGCGGTTTCAAACATGGCTCACCTCTCTCAATAACGGAACAGACGCGCGGCCAGCAGACGGGCGGCGAGCGTGACGATCTTGGCGATCACGTAATAGATGACCGCGGCGAGCGCGAAGAATTCGAAGGTGCGGAACGAACGGGCGTTCAACGCCTGGGTGACACCGGCGAGATCCGTATTCATGCCGACCGTGACGCCGAGCGAGGTCATCAGGATCGCCCAGACCATCTGGTTTGTGGCAGGCAGGAACGCAACGCGCAGCATCTGCGGCAGGATGATCAGCCGGAAGGTCTGCATCGAGGTCATGCCGAGCGAACGGCCGGAGCGCGTCTGCGTATCGGGAATGGCCTTTAGCGCGCCGCGGAAATTTTCCGCGAGATAACCGGCATTGTTGAAGGCGATACCGACCAGAAGCGCGGTATAGGGGCTGAGGTGAATGCCGAAATTGCCAAGGCCGAAATGGGCCATGTAAATCTGGAACAGCGCCGGCGTGTTGCGGGCGACTTCCACCCAGACGGCGGCGAAAGCGCCGAGAATGCGGTTGCCGGAGAGCCGGAACAGCGTCAGCACGATGGCGCAGGAAAGACCGATCACCATCGACAGAATGGCGATCTGCAGCGTCACCACCGCACCGTCCAGAAGCTGCGGCAGAGCCTTCAGCGCCTGATTCCAGTGGAATGTATAATTGAACATTAAGCGTCCCGCCTTTTCAGAAACGATCAACGGCGCGATCATCTTGACCGCGCCGTTTACGAAAAGTCCTGATCAGCGATAAACGCCGTTGACGGTGAGCGAAGGAACTTCGCCGCCAACCCATTTTTCATAGAGTTCGGCGTAACGGCCGGTGCGAACCTGCTGGTTGATGAAGAGGTTCAGGTAGTTGATGAAGCCGTATTCGTCACGGTTGGTGAAGAGCGCGACATAGTCAATGTCATAGGGCGCCTTGCCGACCACGGAGATGCCGGCGAACTTGCCGCCCTTGACGTTGGACTGCGCAACCGTCGAGGTGGAGACGGTGGCGTCGATCTGGCCCTGGCTGAGCGCGAGGAACACATCGGCCTGCGTCTGGTAAGGACGGAATTCGCCAGTGCCCCATTCCTTGACCGTCTTTTCGAGCGCGATGGCTTCGAACGTGCCGGCAGTCGCGCCGACCGTCTTGCCCTTCATGTCCTCGAAGGACTTGATGCCAGACTTGTCGTTGGCGGTAACGGCCATTTCGAAAGCGAAGTACGGCACGGTCATGCCGACCGTCTTGGCGCGCTCCAGCGTATCCGAAGTGGAAGCGACGCCGACATCAACGCGGCCGGACATCAGCGCCGGAATGCGCTCGGGGAAAGGCGTTTCGACGATTTCAGCGGTGACGCCAAGCGCCTTGGCAAGATCGTTGCAATAATCGACATCAAAGCCGATTGGGTTGTTGGCGTCATCACGCGCGCCCATGGGCGGGAAATCGAGCACGACGGCGCAACGCAGCGTGCCGGACGAAATGATGTCGTCAAGTTTGTCGGCTTTGGCCGGCGTAATAGCGAAAGTGGCGGCCAAGAGGCCGGCGACGATGACCGATTTTTTCATTCTTTATTTGCTCCCACAATTGGTCTGCCCTTGAAGGCGCCGTCACTATTTCCCTATGGCGGCGATAAATCAATATAAAAATACAACGAGTATACAAAAAGAATTTTTTCATGTGCGAACTGATGAGGTATCGCGGATGATTACGCAAGCCAGCGCGGGGGGAGCGACAAGATGGGCGAGACATCCAGAATCCCTCCTTCCTGTACTTGTCACAGGAATCTGGCCAGCCCAAATCTTTGGGCTGAAAGAGGCTTTCCGACGCGCAGACGCGCCGACCCGGATTTCTGTGACAAGCACAGGAATGGAGGCTTAAGGCGTCTTCGCGTTTTGAGAGGGTGGCCTTCTGCTCTGACTGAGCTTCATCGAAAAGACACGTTGCAATACGCACGCCTTTGTATACTTTATGTATTCAAAATGTGCGAGCCCTATCGGAGGACTATGATGAGCGACACGACCACCTTGACAATTGAGGCACTTTTCCAGCGGGTCGAGTCGATTTTTTTGAGGGCCGGGGTGAATGATGTACAGTCGGGAGCGCTGGCGCGCGTCATTACTGCCGGTGAGCGGGACGCCTGCAAGTCCCACGGCATCTACCGTATCGAAGGCGCGCTCCGCACCGTCAAGGCCGGCAAGGTGAAGCCCGACGCCATACCTGAAGTGGCTGAAGACGACGGCACGGCCATCGTCAAGGTCAATGCCCGTGGCGGCTTCGCCAACCCCGCCTTCGAACTTGGTCTGCCGGTTCTGGTGGAGCGAGCGAAACGTGCGGGAATCGCTGCACTCGTCATCAATGACTGCACGCATTTCTCGGCGCTCTGGCCGGAAGTCGAGGGCCTTACCTCGAATGGTCTCGCCGGGCTGGTCATGTGCCCGAGCTATTCCACCGTTGCGCCCACCGGCGGAACCAAGCCTCTGCTTGGCACCAACCCCTTCGCCTTCGGCTGGCCGCGCAAGGACACCTCCCCTTATGTCTTTGATTTCGCGACCTCGGTTGCCGCCCGCGGTGAAATAGAACTACACCGGCGGGCCGGAAAGCCCCTGCCGGAAGGCTGGGCTCTGGATGCCGACGGCAAGCCGACGACTGACCCGGAAGCGGCCCTTGCCGGCTCCATGCTGCCCTTTGGCGGCCACAAGGGATCGGCCATCGGCACGATGATCGAGCTTCTCGCCGGCATCATGATCGGCGATCTCACCAGCCCCGAAGCGCTCGAATTTCTCGGCACCACCACGCTTGCCCCCACCCATGGCGAGCTGATCGTCGCCTTCTCTCCCGAAGCCTTCGCCAAAGGCCGCCCCGGCGATCCTTTTCAGCGCGCGGAAGTGCTGTTCGACGCTATCATCGGCCAGGGCGCCCGCCTTCCCTCGGGCCGCCGCTTCACTGCACGCGCGAAGTCCGAAAGCGAAGGCATTACCCTCACCGCCGCCGAAATGGCCGGGCTCGACCGGCTGTTGAAAAAGGGGCTGGACGCGGTTTCCTGACCGCGTTTGGATGTGGAAATAAAAAAAGCCCGCGATCGCGGGCTTTCTCATAACGACAGCGTCACTCAGCTTTCTTTGCGACTGCATAGCATCCCCTCTCCGTCACCCCGGACTAGATCCGGGGTCCAGCGCGATCAAGTCCTTGATCGCGGAAGAGTCCTTTCACGGCGCAGACGCGCCGCGGCTGGATGCCGGATCTAGTCCGGCATGACGGACGAGAGGCATCAAACCTCATAAATGCAAAAAAGGCCCGCAGTTGCGGGCCTTTTGTCTTCACGTCAGCGACTGCTCAGGCAGCCTTGCAGGCCTGCACGGCGCCCGGAAGCTTGCTCCAGTCGGCATACCAGCTGTTGAACAGCTTGAACTGCGCCTCGACATAGCCGCGCTGGCTGTCGGTCAGGGCGTCGGTTTCGTTGAAATGCAGCGTGTATTCCTTGTCTCCCTTCAGCACCATCATGTGTTTGAAATAGAGAACCAGATCCGGGCCTTCATCGAAGGACGAGAGAACGGCGAGCGCCTGTTCCAGCTCCAGCGCGCGGGCGCGGGCATCGGCATCGCCCGTGGCGGCGGCCTGCGACAGCTTGCAGAGATGAATGACTTCCTTCGGCAGGACATTGCCGATGCCAGTGATGGCGCCGGTGGCGCCGCAATTGACGAAGCCGTGGAAGACGGCGGTATCGACACCGATCATCAGGGTCACCTCGTCATCGCGGCTGGTGATGTTTTCAGCGGCGTAACGCATATCGGCCGGGCCGCCGAATTCCTTGAAGCCGACGAGGTTCTTGTGCTCGGCGCGCAGCGCGAAGAAGAGATCGGCGCGGGTGGCGAAGCCGTAATAGGGGCTGTTGTAGATGACGGCCGGGATCTCCGGTGCAGCCGAGAGGATGGCCTTGAAATGCGCCTTCTGGGCAGCGATGACCGAACCGCGCGACAGGACGCGCGGAATGACCATCAGGCCCTTGGCGCCAACCTTCTGGGCGTGGGCGGCATGGGCAACGGCAGATGCCGTGTTGACCGCGCCGGTGCCGACGATAACCGGAATGCCGGCTTTCACCAGGCGCTCCACGCCTTCCATGCGCTGCTCATCCGTCAGGAGCGGCCAGTCGCCCATGGAGCCGCAATAAACGACGGCCGACATGCCATCGGCGATCAGTTCCTTGCCCTTGCGAACAAGCGCATCGAAATCAGGGGTGCGATCATCCTTGCAGGGGGTCATCAAGGCGGGAATCACGCCGGAAAAAATGCTGGCCGTCATTTCAAGCTCCTAAGGGACATGTTTTTCAGGAATGGACGCACCTCCGCGCCACCCTTTCGACAAGGACATTACAATCTTGTATTTTATTTGTCGACAAGAAATCGACAAGCTACAGATTTATTTCCAGACGCTCGTTTCGCACCAGCAGTTTCTGCACCTGCCGCACGATCTGCTCGGCGTGCTCGCGGGCCAGTTTCTCGGAAAGAACGGTATCGCGCGCGGCGATCGCCGCGATGATCTCATCATGATCGTCGACGAAGCGCTTCGGCAAACGATCGTCATAGGACTGGTAATAAAGCCTGAGGATGCGTCGTCCCTCATCCAGCAGCCGCTTGAACAGGCTGGTAAAATAGGGATTGCGCCCGGCCTCGGCGATGGAGAGATGAAGGGCGGCATTGGTGGAAATCATCGCCAGCGCATCCTGCTCCTCCACCGCAATGGCGAACTCCGCATTGTGGGCGCGGATTCCGGCCAGATCTTCCGGACGGTGATATTGCGCGGCAAGCTGCGTCGTTACCCGATACATCAGCACCAGCGCATCGAAATAGGTGTGCATGTTGAGGAAATCGATATTCGACACCATGGTCGAACGGTTTGGCAGCGTATCGATCAGCCCCTCGCCCGAAAGCCGCACCAGCGCCTCGCGGATCGGCGTGCGCGACATCTTGAACCTTTCGGCAAGCTGCACCTCGTCGATGGGGCTGCCCGGCGGCAGAACCAGATCGAGAATCTCGTCGCGCAGCAGATCATAGACCATCTTCACGCCGGAGCCGCGCTTGCGCTCGGCAGAAGCAATTACATCCGTCATTATCAAATCCCTCTTGTCGACATAAAGAGTACTATTATATTTTTTTCCGATCAACGCTGCGCAGCACCGCAGCCTCTTCGAATGGCGGAATAATTGTTCAAAAACAACAAAAAGCCGTCGCGAAAATTGCCCGCGACGGCTTTTGATCGTTCAGTTTGTGGCGTGGACGCTGTTTATAGGGCATCGCCGACTAAGGAAGGCTATTTCCCTGGGAAGCGAAGAGTACGCCGCTCCTCAGGCAAGCCTTAGTTGCGCAGGCCGGTGGCAACGACCGAAATCTTGAAAGCGCCGTCCAGCGTCGGGTCGAAGGAAGCGCCCATCACCACATCGGTTTCTTCGCTGACCGCCTCGCGCACCAGCGTCATTGCCTCATCGATTTCATAGAGCGTCAGATCGTTGCCACCGGAAATGGAAACAAGAGCGCCCCGCGCTTCCTTCAGCGACGGTTCGCCGAGCAGCGGGTTGGCAATGGCTGCGGCCGCCGCTTCCGAGGCGCGCTTTTCACCCTTGGCCTGCGCCGTACCCATCAGCGCCCGGCCGCCATTCTTCATGACATAGCGCACATCGGCGAAATCGAGATTGACCAGGCCTTCGCGCAGGATGAGATCGGTGATGCAGCGCACGCCAAGCGACAGAACCTTGTCAGCCGTCTTCAGCGCATTTTCGAAGGTCGTGCCGGCATCGGCAATGCGCAGCAGGTTCTGGTTGGGGATGACGATGACGGTATCTGCCGTGTTGAGCAGGTTGGCGAAGCCATATGCGGCAGCCCGCATACGGCGCGCACCCTCGAAGCTGAAGGGAAGCGTGACGACACCAACGGTCAGGATGTTCTTCGCCCGGCAGGCTTCGGCGATGACGGGGGCAGCGCCCGTGCCGGTGCCACCGCCCATGCCGGCGGTGATGAAACACATGTCGTAGCCGCTCAGGTGATCCATGATCTCGTCGAGGGAATCGATCGCCGCCTGCCGGCCGACCTCGGGATCGGCGCCTGCGCCAAGTCCGCCGGTCAGCTCGGAGCTGAGCTGCACGAGCCGCGGCGCGTTGGTCTTCTTCAGCGCCTGCGCATCCGTATTGGCGGCGATGAAATCGACGCCGCCGATGCCCTCGGCAATCATGTTGTTGATCGCGTTGCCGCCACCGCCACCGACGCCGACGACGGCGATATTGGGCGTGTTGCGGGCAATGGTGACGCGCGGAGACTGGGTCATCGTCTTATTCTCTTTCTAAACTCATAGGGTCCGCGCCGTTCTTTGACTGCGGTACGCGAATGATCGGCAAGGTTCCAGCGCTTCCTCCCCCACGGGGAAAGAGGCTGTAACGCTTTGAATTTTCATGCCGGCCTTTCACCCCATAATGGCGAAAGAACGGTGTTCCAGGAGGCGAAAGATGCTCCACGGCGACGTTCTCCGACCCCTTCCCCGGATGAAAACCGAACCGAATCAACTGCTTCGCTCTTGAAAGGTGATAGCCGAAAAGGCACACCGTTTACACTCCATTCACTATGTTTATCTCACTTTGGAACGAGTTGCGCCGAGAAGTGTTTGCATGCCGACCGCGCTGGAGCGGCGGGAAATAAAACGGAACCGGTTCCGCCGCTCCGGGTTTAGTTGAAGCCTCGGATGATCGGCAACCGCGATACAGTTTTCAATCCGTTGCTCTGAAACACAGAATGGAGGCAGGCATATGTTGGCAGACGTCTTGCAAAACGAACCGGGTTTCCGCACGGAACAGCCGCGTGTGCTGATCGTGGAAGACGAATTCCTCATCGCCATGGATATAGAGGATTCCATTTTGCAGGCGGAAGAAGAGGCAGATGTCATCGGTATCGCCAACCGGCTGGAAGACGCCGTGGCGCTTGGCAGCCGCGCCGATATCGCCTTCGTCGACGTCAACCTTGCCGACGGACAGACCGGCCCGGAAATCGGACGGCGGCTTTCCGAAGATCATGGCGTGGTGGTGATCTTCATGACGGCAAACCCCGAAGTCGTCGTCAATCTCGGCATCGGCGCCGGCGTGATCGCCAAACCCGTGCCGCAGGATGCCGTGGAGCAGTGCCTCGCCTATGCCCTTGCCAAACGTGCAGGCGCCCACGCCGTGACGCCCATCGGCATGATGGCTTTCGACTGAGATGTTTCCTGAAGACAAAGGCAAAATTCTGAAAACAAAAAAGCCTGCCGCGGGAGGAGGTGCGGCAGGCTTTTTGAAAAGATGAACAGCGATATGGGAGGAGGAAAACCGCTGTCCCCGGGGCAATCCTTTGGGAGGAGGAGTAGGATCACCCGCTTTACCAAAAGGATGTGGGAGGAGGTACATCCCTTTCGATGATTGGAAGATAGCATTTTTCTGCGTATTTGACAGGCATAAGCTTGCAGTACAGATATGCATTCATTGCATGGCGATATTCATCGCCTGACGTCGAGAAAACCCCACCCTTCGGCTCGGACTTCGACATTGCCGGGATTATCTGGCGTATACTTGCGGTAGAAGCATCCAATATCCGCAAAACAAAAACGCCCGCTGAGCGGGCGTTTGAACATTCAAAAGAGGCGACGTCGCCTTGATTACCTGCCAACGGCGGCGCGGGCGACGCTGGTGATCTGGCTACGATCGATACCGAGATCGTGCAGTTCACGGGTGCTCATACGGCCGAGTTCGTTGATGGTCTGACGATATTTGCGCCAGTTATTGAAGCTGCGTGCTACGTTCATGACATTACCCTTTCTGAGGTTTAGGTGACGTCAGCAACGTTTTTCGTTCCGGCGTCCTTTGATGCCCCCTATATGCGCTTTTCGATGACGAATTAACAGGTAGAATAAGGCAATGCACCCATGCGCCAGACGCAAGGATTCCCCATGACGGTTTGCGACGAAAAAGAAACGTGACTAAAATTCAGACGGTTCGCCGGGCTTGGAACCGTCCCCGCCACTCAGAACTTGTAGCGGACGCCGAATACGTTGGCGTTTGTGGCGCCTTTCATATTGCCCAGTGTTTTGCCACCGCCGGAACGGTGGTGAAGACGCCAGAAGAATTCCGTCGAAGAATCCTCGCTGAAGGACACGTTGATTTCCGGTCCCAGATAAAACAGGACATTGGCATTGCCGTTGTCCTTGATTTCCTGCTCCCGCTCGCGGCCAGGCTGCGCATCCGTCACGAGGCTGAGGCCCGCCGTGAAGCTCGGCGTGATAAACAGCCGTTCTCCGAGCCTGATCTGCTCGTAACGTGCAACCGGACCCGCCCAGACTTCACCGGTAAAGCCCTTGCCAAATCTGGCGGCGACGCCGATTTCGCCGCCGAGTTTCACGTTGCCGATGTGGTAGGGGTAGAACTGATAGCCGCCGCCCAGAATGGCATTGCGCTCATATTCCACCGGAATGAGGGCTGCACTTTTCAGCATGTCCTCTTTCGTCAGGACGCCGCCGAAACCGAATATCGCTTCGCTCGTCTCCGACGTCATATCTTCTGACGCAAGAGATGGCGTTGCCGCCAGTGCGATCATGGCTGCCAGTGACAGACGTGCTGCAATATTCATTTTGCTACTCCTGAACAAAGCCCGCTTACCCAGCCGTCCTCATAGGCATATTCACGGAAGGCGAACATACCGTTACCGAACACAATTAATTCAACTTGCGCGGAAACAGGCGGAATCAGCGCAGGAAACGTCTGAAACGGCGAAGCGCGAAAACGAAAAGCGCGGAGCCGATGGCCAGCAGCGCCAGCAATTGCGGCCAGACCACATCCAGCCCCGCCCCCCTGAAAAGCACCGATTGAGCCAGAATGACGAAATGGGTGTTGGGTGCGAGAAGCATGATGTACTGGATGATATCAGGCATGCTTTCACGCGGCGTCATGGCGCCGGAGAGCACCTGCAACGGCAGCAGGAACAGGATCAGCAGCATGCCGAATTGCGGCATGGAGCCTGCAACGGTCGCAAGGAAGATGCCCATCGACGTCATGGCGAAGAGCTGCAACGCCGTTCCGAGCAGGAAGAGCAAGAGCGAGCCTTCGATTGGAATGGCGAGCAGGCCCCTGACGACGACGAACAGGGAAAATGCCGAGGCCACAAGCACGACAAGGCCCATGGACCAGACCTTGCTGAGCATGATTTCCAGCGGCGTGACCGGCATGACCAGCAGATGCTCGACCGTGCCATGCTCGCGCTCGCGAATGAGCGCCGCCCCCGTCAGCACGATCGACAGCATGGTGATGGCGGTGATGATGTTGTTGATCGACCCGAACCACGACTTGTCCAGTTCCGGGTTGAAACGGGAGCGTAGCGTCAGGTCCACCGGCACCGACGTCGCACCGCGATAGCGGTTGATATATTCCTGAACTTCGCTCGTTACGATGCTCTGCACATAACCCCCGCCACTGAAAGCCTGGCTCATGCGGGTTGCGTCGATGTTGAGCTGGATGGCCGGCTGTTGCCCGGCCATCAGCCGGCGCTGGAAATCCGGCGGGATGTTGAGCGCGAAGGTATCGAGGCCCGCATCCATGCGCTTGTCCATTTCCGCAATGGAAATCTGCTTCGGCGGGGAGAAATAGGGCGGATAAAAAGCCGTGCTGATGCGGCCTGAAAGCGGCGACTGATCCTCGTCAACGATGGCGATGGCGGCATTGTTCAGCGTCTCCGGCAGCGCGCTGGAGCCGGTGTAAATCTGCAGCGTGAAGGCGTAGACGATGAGCAGCAGCAACATGCCGTCACGCGCAAGGCCGCGCAGCTCCTTGATGCCGAGCTGGAAGATGTTGGACGAAAACAGCTTCATGACGCCTGTTTCCTCAAAAGTGCGGCGCCGGCAATGAGAAGCAGCGGAATGGCAATGAGAAGGGGCAGGAACGAGTCGGAGAGCCCGGCGAAATCCAGCCCCTTGGAGAAGGTGCCGCGCGAAATGGTCATGAAATAGGTGGCTGGATAAATGTTGCCGATAAAGGCGCCCGCCCCCTGTAGCGACGAAACGGGATCGATCATGCCCGAATATTGCGTTGCCGGAATGAGCGTCAGCAGGGCCGTGCCGAAGATCGCCGCGATCTGGCTCTTCATGAAGGACGACATGAGAAGGCCGATGGAGGTGGCGATGATGACATAGAGCAGCGCTCCCGTCGCATAGGCGAGATAACTTCCGGTGAAGGGTACCTGAAAGATGAAGATGGCGAAGGCCGTCAGAAGCAGGAAATTGAGCATGCCGAGGGCGACATAAGGAAGCTGCTTGCCGATCAGGAACTCCAGCCGCGTGGTCGGCGTCACGTATAGATTGACGATGGAGCCGAGTTCCTTTTCCCTGACGACGCTGAGCGCCGCCAGCATGGCGGGAATGAGCATGAGCAGCAGCGGAATAACCGCCGGCACCATGGCGACAAGGCTCTTGACGTCCGGATTGTATCGATAGCGCGTTTCGATGCTGAAACTGCTTTGCGTGGCCGCGCTGCCGTAAATCTCGGCGGCCTTGCGCGCCAGCCATGTCTGGTGCATGCCCTGCACGTAACCGCGCACGGTCTCCGCCCGCTGCGGCATGGCGCCGTCGATCCAGGCGCCCACCTCCACCGTCTTGCCGCGCAACACGTCGCGGCCGAAACCGGGGGGAATTTCAATGGCAAGGCTGAGTTCCCCGTCACGCATCCGCCGGTCCATATCGGCATAATCGCGGATCGGTTCCTTCTCGATGAAATAACGGGAGCCGGCAATGTCGAGCACATAATCGCGGCTGATGGTGGAATCGTCACGATCCAGCACCGCGAAGGTCAGGTCCTCGACATCGAGATTGATACCGTATCCGATGACGAACATCAGGATGACGCTGCCGAGCACCGCCAGCGTGCCGCGAATGGGATCCCGCTGCAGTTCCAGCGCCTCACGGCGCGTATAGCTGAACATGCGCCTGAAATCGAAAAACCGCTTACGACTGGGTGCAGCATGTTGCGTCGCCGGCACCTGCGCTGTCGCGACGGGCGCTGCCGCAGGCTCCGCCTTCTTGACGCCCGAAGCATCCTCGAGATAGGCGACGAAAGCCTCTTCGAGCGTTGCGGCATTGCGGCTTTTGGTAATCGCGTCAGGCGTATCGCTGATCAGCACCTTGCCGGCATGCATCAGCGAAATCCGGTCGCAGCGCTCCGCCTCGTTCATGAAATGGGTGGAGATGAAGATGGTGACATTGTCGTTGCGGGAGAGATCGGCAAGGATTTGCCAGAACCCGTCCCGCGCCACCGGATCGACACCGGAGGTCGGCTCATCGAGGATGAGAATGTCAGGCGAATGGATCATCGCCACCGCCAGCGACAGCCTCTGCCGGATGCCGAGCGGCAGGTCGTCCGGCAGTGTCTCCATGACCGCGCCGAGATCGAAACGCTCGGCCATTTCGGCGATACGCGGCTGAATGGTCTCTTCCGGCAGCTTGAACAGCCGCGCGTGAAGATCGAGGTTCTGCCGCACCGTCAGCTCGGAATAGAGCGAGAAGGCCTGGCTCATATAGCCGACGCGGTGACGGATCGCCATGTCGCTGGCATCCACCCTGTGCCCGAAAAGCTTGGCCTCGCCTTCGCTGGCCGCCAGAAGCCCCGTCAGCATCTTCATGGTGGTGGATTTTCCGCAGCCGTTCGAGCCGAGAAAGCCGAAAATCTCGCCACGCGGAATCTTGAAGCTGACATTGTCGACGGCGGTAAAGTCGCCGAAGCGCATGCTGAGATGCGACGCCTCGATGGCATAATCGCCCTCACCCGCCACCTTGCGCGGCGCGATATGGACTTCGTGGTAACCTTTGCGCTTTTCTTCGGGCAGGAGCGCGATAAAGGCGGCGTCGAGATTGGGTGCGGAGGTGCGCTCGAGAAGTTCGGCAGGCGAGCCGGTGGCTAAAATCTTGCCGCCATCCATGGCGACCAGCCAGTCGAAACCGGCGGCCTCTTCCATATAGGCCGTGGCAACGATAACGCTCATGCCCGGACGCCCGGCCCGGATGGAATCGATCAGTTCCCAGAATTGCCGCCGCGACAGCGGATCGACGCCCGTGGTCGGCTCATCGAGAATGAGCAGGTCGGGATCGTGGATCAGCGCGCAGCAGAGCCCCAGCTTCTGCTTCATGCCGCCGGAAAGTTTCATCGCGGGGCGGTCGGCGAAGGGCTCGAGGCCGGTACTTTTCAGCAATTCGGCGATGCGCGCCTGCCGCTCCCTGCTGCCCTGTCCGAACAGCCTGCCGAAGAAATCGATATTCTCGAAGACGGACAGGGTGGGATAGAGGTTCTTGCCAAGACCCTGCGGCATATAGGCGATACGCGGGCAGGTATCCTCGCGGTGGCGGGGATCGGACATGTCGCCGCCCAAAACCTCCACCTTGCCTTTCTGGATGGCGCGCGCGCCGGATACGAGCGACAACAGGCTCGATTTGCCCACGCCGTCAGGCCCGATAAGCCCGATCATCCGCCCGGCGGGGATCTCGACCGATATGTCGGCCAGCGCAATGGTGCTTCCGAAGGTCAACCGCACATCGGCCAATCGCGCGACCGGTGCATGCCTTTCATTCGTTGCGGGGCGCGCGACCATGGTGGCCACCGTCACTTGACGAGATTGCGTTCGAGGTTTTCCGGCCAGGCGGCCTGCGGATCAAGCCGGACATAGGCCATGCCGGGCAGCCCGGTTTTGACATATTGGATATATTTCTGCAGCAGCTCCTGCGGGATTTGCGCCCTCACCCGGAATGTCAGCTTCTGGCGTTCTTCTTCGGTTTCGACCGTTTTCGGTGTGAACTGCGCGACATCGGCGACGAAGGAAACCGTGGCGGGGATGGTATATTGCGGGGCGGCATCCAATATCAGGCGCACATCCGAGCCCATGGACATGCGGCCGGCCTCGGCGGTCGGCAGGAAGAACGTCATATAGACATCGCCGAGATCGACCAGATTCAGAACCCGTCCGCCGGCGGACAACACCTCGCCGGGCTGGGCGATCCGATATTGCACGCGGCCATCGCGGGGCGATTTCAGCGTCGCATCGGCGATATCAGTCTCGATGCTTTCAATATCGGCCTGTGCGGCATCCACCGCCGCCTCAGCATCGACGATCTGCGCCTTGGCGGCGTTGATTGCGGCATCGGAGGCGGCAAGCGAGGCCTCGGCGGAGGCGAGCGTGGCACGGGCGGACTGCTCGGCGGCCTCGCTGTCATCGACGATCTGCTGCGAGACGGCGTTGCCGGTCAGCAGCTGTTTCGAGCGTGCATAGGTCTTGGAGGCGGAATCGAACTGGGCCTTGCGCTGTTCCACCACCGCCAGCGCCGAGGTCTTTTCCGCCTCCCGCTGGGCGACAAGGCTGTGGGCCGTATCGATTGCTATTTTCGCGCGGCGAAACTGTGCTTCCGCCTGACGTTTCTTCGCCTCCAGTTGCGCCGTATCCATCTGGGCAAGCACCTGCCCGGCCTTCACGAAATCGCCTTCACGCACCATGATGTCCTGAAGGCGACCGGCGGTTTTGGTGGAAATATCGATCTCGACGGCCTCGATCCGGCCGTTACTGGCCACGAAACCGGCGGGAAGTCCCTCACCCTTCAGCATTGACCAGGAGAAATAGGCGACACCGGCAAGAACCAGAATCACCAGACCAACGAGTAAGCCTTTTTTAGACATCCGTCTTCCCCATGAACCCTTCGAATTTCAACCCTAATACGATGAAACCGAAGAAGCCAGCCACCTTTGCGTTTAGTATTCGTACCCGACACTTCTCATGTTGAGGAGAACGAGCCGGGTTAAGGGCTGTTTACGTGAGGGGGTGCTTTGCGGCTTTGACACAAGTCAAGTGCGCGGGAGGTTTAGGGCAAAGCTGGAAGCACCATGGAGACTCACCGCCGAAATTAATGGGCGGCATGACAATCCCCGTCCGTCATGCTCGGGCCTGTCCCGAGCATCTGCTCCCTGTCAATTTTCGCTACGTGGTTGGTTCCTCGGGACAAGCCCGAGGATGACGTCGAATATGGAGAGAGGCGTGTCGGTGAACTCGACCGCAGACGAAAACCCTACGCCTCGCATTTTTCGCAGCAACCGCGCCTTACACCGCCCGCGCCCGCTTCACCTCCACCTGCGTCCATTCCGGCAACCAGTCGCGATGGGCCAGCAGCAGATCGTCCACCAGCGACCATATCTGGTCGAGATCCAGTTCCGCCGCCGTATGCGGGTCCATCATCGCCGCGTGGAAGATGTGCTCGCGGTTTTCGCTCATCAGCGCCCGCACCGTCAGTTCCTGCACATTGATGTTGGTGCGCATAAGGGCGGTGAGCTGCGGCGGCAATTCGCCGATGAAGGTGGGCTGCACGCCGTTATGATCGACAAGGCAGGGCACTTCCGCCGCGCAATCCGATGGCAGCGAGGTGATGCAGCCATTGTTGCGCTGGTTGCCGTAAATCACCGAAGGTTCGCCGGTCCAGACTGAGTTGATGATGGAGGAGGCATATTCCTTTGACTGCTTGACCTCGATCTTCTCGGCCGAGCGATAGGCCGACGCCTGCCCCTTCCAGCGTTCGATCTGCTCGATGCAGCGCTTGGGATATTCATCGAGGGGGATGCCGAATTTCTCGATCAGGTCCTCGCGTCCTTCCTTGATGAAATAGGGCGTATATTCGGCAAAATGCTCCGAACTTTCGGTGACGAAATAACCAAGCCGCGTCAACATTTCGTAACGCACCTTGTTGGGGCAGCGCGGGTTCCAGCCGGGTTTTGGCGCGCGACCTTCGCGATAGGCGCGCAAGAGATCGGGGTAGAGATTCTTGTAGCTCCCATCCGGCTGACGATGTTCGAATTCCAGGAAGAACGCCATGTGGTTAATGCCGGCCGAGCGATAACGGATGTCCTCGTAGGGTATATCGAGATCATGAGCGAGTTCCATCGCCGTGCCCTGAACCGAATGGCAAAGGCCGACCTGCCGGATCGTCGGGTATTTCTCCGCAATCGCCCAGGTGTTGATCGCCATGGGGTTCACATATTGCAGCATGATGGCGTTGGGGCAGACGGCCAGCATGTCCTCGCAGATCTTCCACAGATGCGGCACGGTGCGAAGGCCGCGCATGATGCCGCCGACGCCGAGCGTATCGGCGATGGTCTGGCGCAGGCCATATTTACGCGGCACCTCGAAATCGGTGACCGTGCAGGGCTCATAGCCGCCGATCTGGAAGGCGACGACGACGAAATCCGCACCGGCGAGCGCCTTTTTCTGGTCCGTATAGGTCTCGGCCTTCGCCTTTGCGCCAAGCGTCGAAATAAGCTTGTTGACGACGATGGCGCTTTCTTCCAGCCTCTCGCGGTTGATATCCATCAGCGCGATGGTGGCGCCCGAAAGCGCCGGACGCTGCAGTACGTCGCCGATGATGTTCTTCATAAACACCGTGGAGCCTGCGCCGATGAATGTGATCTTGGGATCTCTTGCCATGTCTACCTCCAGCATTGGGAATTCAAGCGATTTCGAAGGCGGCCCGTACAAGCCGCTGAGTATATTCGGTTTTCGGATTTGTCAGCACATCCTCGACGGGCCCTTGCTCAACGATCTGCCCGCGCTGCATGACGATGACGCGGTGGCAGAGCGCGCGGACCACTTTCAGGTCGTGCGAGATGAACAGGTAGCTCAGGCCCCGCTCATCCTGCAGCTTGCGCAGGAGATCGATGATCTGCGCCTGCACGGAAAGATCGAGCGCCGAGGTCGGCTCATCGAGCAGGATGAATTCCGGCTCCAGCGCCACGGCACGGGCAATGGCGATGCGCTGCCGCTGGCCGCCGGAAAATTCGTGCGGGAACCGTGAGAGGATGTTGCCGGGCATGCCCGCCGCTTCCAGTGCATCACGCACCCGATCCAGCCGCTCGGCTTTCGTTTTGCCGAGACCGTTGATGATCAACCCTTCCTCGATGATCTGGCCGATGGTCATGCGCGGATTGAGCGAGGCGAAGGGATCCTGAAAGACGATCTGCATACGCGAACGCAAAGGCCGCATTTCAGCGCGGGAGCGGCCATCGACCCTCTCCCCGCCAAAGATCACCTCGCCGGCCACCGGCTCGTTCAGCCGCAGCAGGGATTGGCCGAAGGTCGTCTTGCCGGAACCGGATTCACCGACGAGCCCCAACGTCTCGTGCCGATTGAGGGTAAGCCCCAGACTGTCGACGGCGATCAGTTCCTTCAGTTCGGGTTTAAACAGCCCGCCGTAACGCATCATGAAAGAGACCCGCACGCCGCTTGCCGTCAGCAGCACGCCGGAATTTTCCGGCAGCGGCTTTGCCGTGCCATGCGGTTCGGAGGCAAGCAGCTTTTTCGTATAGGGGTGCTGCGGCGCTTCGAAGAGATTTTCCGTGGTGTTGTGCTCACGCATCTCACCATGCTGCATGACATAGACGTAATCGGAAAACTGCTTCACGATCGTGAGATCATGGGTGATGAGAACCACGGCCATGCCGCGCTTCTTTTGCAGGTCGCGGATGAGGTTGAGGATCTGCGCCTGCACCGTCACATCGAGCGCGGTGGTAGGCTCATCGGCAATCAGCACGTCAGGATCGTTGGAGAGAGCCATGGCGATCATCACACGCTGCCGCTGGCCGCCGGAAAGCTGGTGCGGATATTGCTTCAGCCGCGCTTCCGGTTCGGGTATCTGCACCTGCCGCAGAAGATCGAGCGCCCTCGCCTCGGCCTCTTTGCGGCTGAGTTTGGAATGAACGCGGATCGCCTCGACGATCTGGCTGCCGATCGTATAGATCGGGTTCAGCGAACTCATCGGCTCCTGAAAGATCATCGAGATACGGTTGCCGCGCAGCGCCCGCCGCTGGCGGCTGGAAAACTTCAGAATGTCGTCGCCGTTGAAACGCACGGTCGCGGATTTCGAAACGGAAGCCCGCTTCGTCAGAAGCCCCATGATCGTGCGGGCCGTGACGGATTTTCCCGAACCGGATTCGCCGACGATGGCAATCGTCTCGCCCCGGTAAAGCTGGAATGAGATGTCCTTCACCGCCTCCACCGTGCCGTGCTCCACCCTGAAGGTCACGGCGATGTTGCGGGCATCGATGATGGCGTCGTCGTTTCGGTTATCGGCATCGAAACGGATGGCGGGCGCGTAAGTGTTGTTCTGTGCAGCAGCAACCATATTACGCTCCTCTCAATAGGGATCGACGGCATCGCGCAGGCCGTCGCCCAGCGCGTTGAAGGCGAAGACTGTGACCAGCACAAAGCCGACCGGCGCGAGAATCCAGGGATAGGAACCGATGACGGAATAGGTCGCCGTATCCTGCAGCATCAGCCCCCAGGAGATGAGCGGCGGCTTCACCGCAAAGCCGAGGAAACCGAGGAAGGATTCGAGCAGCACGACGCTTGGAATATGCAAGGTCACGGCGACGATCACATGGCTCATTACGTTCGGCAGGATGTGCTGGAAGATGATGCGCCGATCGGTCGCCCCGACGGCAATAGCCGCCCGCACATAATCGATACGCGCCAGCGCCAGCGTCTTGCCGCGCACCTCGCGTGACATCTGCGCCCAGCCGAGCGCCGACATGACACCGACGACGAAAACGAGAAACACGGTGGTCGGCGCGGTGACGGGAATGAGCGACGTCAGTGCGAGATAGAGCGGCAATTGCGGGAAGGCCAGCACCACCTCCACGAAACGCTGCACCCAGGCATCCAGCGGCCCGCCGAAATAGCCTGATATCAGCCCGACACTGGTGCCGATGACGGTGACGATGGCGACGACGCTGAGCGCGATGGCAAGCGAGATGCGCGAGCCATAGATGGCGCGCGACAGCACGTCGCGTCCGAACTTGTCGGTGCCGAGAAAATGCACCGGCTGGCGATCGGTCGAGCCGAAGAAGTGACGGCTCATCGGGATGAGGCCCAGCAGCCTGTATTCCGCACCTTTGACGAAGAAGCCGAGATAAACGGGATTGTCGTAATCCGGCCCGACGATAGGTTGGAAGGTGACAGGATCAAGCTCTTCCGTTTCGGCGATGGCATAGACGCGCGGTGCAAGGCTGACATTGCCGTCCTTGTCGGTGAAACGGACCACCTGTGGCGGCGAGAAACTGCCATGGGTTTCGAGCGGGTTCATCGGCGCGAAGAAATCCGCAAAGATGGCGATCAGGATCAACAGCGCCACCAGCACCAGCCCGACCATGCCGGTGAAGGAACGTCTGAGACGCCGCCAGACCAGCGCGAGATAGGTCTCGTTGCCATGGGCGGAACGGTCGGGCTTTGCTGCGGCGGTTTCGGTCTTCATCTCGTCAAACGCCATCATCTCAGGCCCTCCCGAATTCGCGGACGCGCGGGTCGAGCATGGCGAGCAGCATATCGGCGATGATGTTGCCGACGATCAGCGTGGCGGCCAGCACCATCATGAAGGTCGCGGTGACATAGACATCGCCCACCGCCATGGAGCCGACAATGGCCGGGCCGACGGTCGGCAGCGCGAAGATGATCGCGGTCTCGATCTCACCGCTCAGCATGTAAGGCAGCACCACGCCCTGATACATGACGAGCGGGTGCACGGCATTCGGCACCGCATGGCGCATGATGACCGCACCTTCCGAAAGCCCCTTGGCGCGCGCCGTCTCGACATATTGCGCGTTCAGCGTATCCAGCAGATTGCCGCGCATCACCCGCATATTATAGGCCAGCCCGCCGAAGACGGCGATGGCGACCACCGGCCAGACATGGCTGACGAGATCGACGAACTTGGCCCACGACCACGGCGCACCGCCATATTGCGGCGAAAAGAAGCTGCCAATCTCAGACACATCGAAATGAAACACCATGAGGTAGACAAGGATCAGCGCCATCAGGAAGCGCGGGATCGTCATGCCGAGGAAGGCAATGGTCGACAGAAGATTGTCGACCCAGGAATATTGCCGTGTGGCCGCCCAGATGCCGAAGGCGATACCGAGAACGGACGCGAGGATGTGGCAGACCAGCGCCAGCGCAATGGTGCGCGGCAGGCGTTCGCCAACCACATCGGCGACCGGCTTGTTGTAATAGAAGCTGTAGCCGAAATCGCCGCGGGTGACGATGCCGCCGATCCAGTTGAAATATTGAATGACGAGCGGCTTATCGAGGCCGTGCTCGATGCGGTAAGCCTGCGCCTGCGCTTCCGCCTGCTCGTAGGACGCGCCGCCCTGGTTCATCAGCTGCGAGCGGATGTAGTCGGCATAATCGCCGGGCGGCGCCTGAATGATGGCGAAGGTTACCACGCTCAGGATCAACAGCACCGGAATGGCGGATGCAACGCGTATCGTCAGAAATCTCAGCATCGAACGGTCTTCCTCGGTTTGGATGGGCCGTGTATCTCCGGCCGCGCTTCACGCGCGACCGGTACCGGGTTTTCTCCGGGAGGAGTTCTAGTTAATCGGCCCGCCCTCACCCGGCTTGCCGGGAAGCTGCTGCGGGAAGAGTTCGTATTTGCCCTGCTTGTCGGCCGCGACCCAAAGGCGTTCGCGGATGATGGAGTCTTCGGCCCAGTTGAACATGAAGATCGGCGTGCCCTGCGGCACATTCGAGAACCGCTTGTTGACGATCAGCGCACCGGGATATTCGGTGAGACCGATCGTATAGAGGTTCTGCGTATAGACCTTCTGATATTGCTTCATCAGCTCGGCCCGCTCGGCATTGTCCTGCGAGGAGATGAACTTGCGCACGAGATCGGCCATCTCCTTCTCGAACGGCATCAGATCGAGTTCCTTGCCTTCGGGCGAGCGGTGGTTCCAGCTGGTGCGTGGGCCGACAGGGGCAAGCTGCTCGGTATTCTGCACCACGGATGAAAGCTCGGTGGAGTTGCGGCGCACCAGCCAGTCGAACTGCCCGCCATAATGGGCGGCATCGCGTTGGTTGGAATCGAGGCTGTTGATGACGACGCGCAGGCCGAGTTTCGCCATCTGGCCAACAAGACCTTCCGCGAGGCTCTTGTCCGTCGCGTAACCGTTATTGACGAGAAGGGTAATCTCGACATTGCGGCCACCCAGCGTTTCCTTCGGGAAATTCAGAAAACCATCGCCGTCCGTATCCTTCAGGCCTATCGAGGCGAGTGCGGCCTTGGCGGCCTCGAGGTTGAAGGGGTAATAAACCGTGGAGGCGCGGTCGTAGAAGCTGGTGCCAGACGAAATGCCGCCCGGATAGATCGCCGTGAACGGCCCCTTCACCAGCGAGTCGCCGACTGCCTTGCGGTCGATGGCCGATGTGACGGCCTGACGGAAGACCTCGTTGCGGTTCAGTTCACGAATGGCCTGCCCGCGCTCGTCCGGATTGCCCCAGCCATTGGCGGAGAAATTCATCTGCAGATTATAGCCGATGAGCCGCGGCCCGAAGGCAAGGCGGGCCGGCGCATTGGGGTCGGCAGCGCGTTTCAGCGAGGCGACGAAATTCTCCGGCTGTTCGAGGTTGGAGAAATCGCCCGATCCCGCCACGGCCTGCACATCACGGTCGGCCCAGGTGGAAAGCTTGTAATGGACCTCGTTGAGATAAGGAAGCTGCTGGCCCTTCTCATCGACCTTCCAGTAATAGGGGTTGCGCCGCAGCACGATGATATCATCGGGACGATAAGCCACCGGCACCCATGCCCCCATGACCGGCATGTTCATATATTCCGGCGGGAAAGCGTTCTTGAACTGATTGTAGGTGTTCTTGGAATATTTCGGATGCTGCGGTTTCAGGATATGCGACGGCCCGGGGCAGAAGCTCGGATAGGCCATGGTATAGAGATATTGCTTGGGAAAAGCTGCCTTGAAGGTCCATTCGACGGTGTAATCATCGATCTTCGTGAGCGTCGTTCCCTCACCGAAAGCCTCGGGCGATGCGCCGCCGCCAAGCGGTGAAACATTGGGGTCGACGACCGCGTCTTCCCAGTAGAACATCACATCATCGGCATTGAAGGGCTCGCCGTCCGACCACTTGGCGCCCTTGACGAGATGCATCGTCAGCTTGTGGCCATCCTCGGACCATTCCCAGCTTTTGGCAAGATTGGGCAGCGGTTCGGTATCCTTGGCATCCACCTGAAATAGCGGTGCGGTGCGCGTCAGGCATTCGGAAAGGGCGATATCAATGCCGCCCCAGCCCTGGCTCTGGCCGGCAATATAGTTCCAGCCCTCGGGCCTGCCGCCCACCACATGGCGCATCGTATCGCCGTAAACGCCCATACCGTCGGGCATATTGCCGGTTTTGTAGACCAGCGGTTCTTCCGGCAGGCGCTCTTTCAAGGGCGGCAGCTTGCCGGTCTTTTCGAATTTCTCGCGGACCCAGTCAGGCTCGCTGTAGCTCGGCAGCGCCTTGAATTCGAGGATCGAGTCGCGCGCGACATAATTGATCTTGCCTTCGGCCGGAAATTGCGGCGGCTCGGGCGGCGTGGCGGTCTCGAAGGCATTCGCATTGAGTGCGATCATCGAAACACCGAGACCCAGTGCCGAGATGATACCGATCCTGCGTTGAAGTAACATCGTCATTCCTCCCAAATGGCGGCTCTTCGACCGCCCACCCTTTGTGATCGTTCTGGCCGTGGCGGCGAACTCCCTTCCGCCGCCCGGCCTGTTCCCATGCCTTTTCCTTCAAACAGCCTTTTTCAGCGCCGATTTTTCGGCCCGCAATTCCTCGATGGAACGCACATTGCGGCGGGCGGCACCGGCCCAGTCGCGGGTCTTGACGCTGGATTTCGCAAGCCGCTCCTTCGCCGCCGGCACGGCATGGGCATATTGCGGCAGCCAGCGGGCCTGCGCGACGACCATCTCGTCCACCATCTGCCAGACCTCCTCCGGTGTGGCGACGGCGCCGACCAGCGGATCATGCAGCACGGCCAGCTTCAGAAGATCGATATCGCCGCTCACCGCCGCATGGACAGACATGCGCTGCACGTTGATGGAGGCCATGCAGGTGGCCGCACAGGCTTCCGGCAGCGTTACGCCCGAGACCATGTTGATGCCGAAACGGTCGACGAAACCGGGGGATTCGATGATGGCATCCGCTGGCAGATTGCTGATGACACCATTGTTCTTGACGTTGAAATGGCCGCGATAGACACGCCCGGTTTCCAGCGCTTCCAGAATGTGGCTCGCATGTTCATTGGAGCGCTTGGCCGGGTCGATGGGCTTGGCGGCGGATGCCAGGAATTGCGGAAACTCGGTCTCGAACCAGTTGCGCGTTTCGGTGGAGTGGCGGAGATAACCGCCGGTTTCGCCGTGAATCCAGTCGGACATGTCGATCCAGCGGGCAATCTCTTCCGGCCGCTTGCGATACCATGGCAGATATTCGGACAGATGGCCGTTGCTTTCGGTCGAATAGACGCCGAACCGCTTCAGCACGTCGATGCGCAGCTTCTCCTGCTGCGAGAAGACCGGATGCGCCTCGAAGGCGGCGACCAGCTCGTCCTTGCCGATCTTGCGACCGTTGAGCCTCAGATCGATGAACCACGTCTGGTGGTTGATGCCGGAGCAGATGTAATCCAGCTCGGACACGCTTTTCGCACCGAGAATTTCCGCGATCTGTTCCGCGCCGTGCTGAACGCCGTGGCAGAGACCGACCGTATCCACCTTGCCATATTCAATGGCCGCCCAGGTATTCATGGCCATGGGGTTGGCATAGTTCAGGAATTTTGCACCCGGTGCCGCGACTTCGCGGATATCCTTGCAGAAATCCAGAATGACGGGAATGTTGCGCTGACCGTAGAGAATGCCGCCGGCGCAGATCGTATCGCCCACGCACTGGTCGATGCCGTATTTCAGCGGAATGCGGATATCGTCCGCATAGGCTTCCAGCCCGCCGACCCGCACGCAGCTGATGATATATTTCGCGCCCTCCAGCGCCCGCCTGCGGTCGGTATCGGCCGTCACCTTGACGGGGAAACCATTGGCCTCGACGATCTTCTCGAGGATCGCCCTGATCATATCCAGATTGTGCTGGCTGATATCCGTGAGCGCGACTTCAATATCGCGAAACTCCGGCACACACAGGAGATCGGTGAACAGTTTTTTCGTGAAACCGACGCTGCCTGCGCCAATAATAGCGATTTTGAAACTCATAACGCCACCTCTGTTGCAAATCGAACGGGTGAAACGGGCCGCAGGATCGTAAATATGGCACCACAGAAAAATACCCGTAAGAATCCCGGAAAACCGGCCTTACTCCCAATTTTTCAGCAGCAATATCCCGCTGGCTGTCTCCTCGGATCGGGATTATGCGTATAATATCGGTAAGGACCAGAGAAGGATTATGCTTTCATGGGTAATTTTGTGCTGCAGGATTTGATCGATCAGGGACCCGGCATGCGAACAGTCTCGCTGCCGCGCGGCCGCCAGACGCTGCACACCATGCCGACCAGCAGCGGTTATGAAATCCGCCGTGGCGGCAATTATGACTGGGATGGGCGCAAACGCGGCCAGACGCCTTTTACCGTGCTGCAATATTGCATCGCCGGACAGGGCAACCTGCGTTACGAGAACCGCCATTATGTGGTGAGGCCGGGCGAAACCCTGCTGCTGCTCATACCGCACAATCACCGCTACTGGCTGGAAGAAGGCAAGGAGTGGGAATTCTTCTGGATTTCCATGAATGGCGAGGAAGCCCTGCGCATTCACCGCAATATCCTCTCCGTCACCGGCCCGATCCTCAAGCTCCAGCCCGAGACCGTGGATCATCTTGCCGAATGCTGCTCGCGCCTCGTCAATGGCGCGGAAACGCCAGGCGCAGCCTCCGCCGTCGCTTATGAGGCGGCGATGACGCTTTATGACGATGTCTTCGGTTCTCATCCTTCTTTCGGCGGTGAATATCGCACCATGCAACAGGTGCTGAGCTACATCGACAGCCATCTCGGCGAACGGCTTTCGGTCAGCGACCTTGCGGCGGTGGCAGGCCTCAGCCGCGCGCATTTTTCCCGCATCTTCGCGGCAAGCGAAGGCCTTTCGCCAGCGGAATTCGTGCTGCAGCGACGCCTGCGCCGGGCGGCCAAGCTTCTCACCTCGGCTGCCAACCTTCCCATCAAGGAGGTGTCGGTGCTGTGCGGTTTCGAGGATCCGAACTATTTCTCCAAGGTCTTTCGCAGGCTCTACGGCACCAATCCGAGCGAATTCCGCACCACTGGCATGTATGCGAGCGTGCGGCAGAGCTGAACGACAAAACGACTTCGTTTTGACATGTTTCAGGCGATTAAGGATGGGCCTTGCGCCCTATTTGGAGACCCGCCGAAGTGAAGAGCATAATCCGGACGATCCTCGTCTTTCCGCTTCGGGCGATCATCGTTTTCGCCCTGATCCTCGACGGCATTTTTCGCCCGCTCTACCGGCCCGTCATCAGGGCCATATCCGGGCTGACATTCATCAAGCGACTGGAAAGCCGGATTGCGCGATTGCCGCGTCTTGCCATTCTCTTTTGCCTTGCGGTGCCCTTCGCCATCGCCGAACCGATGAAGATCATCGGTCTCGTCCTCATTGCCCATGGCGCCGTCAAAGCGGGGCTGGTTCTGACGGTCCTTGCCCATCTCGCGACATTCCTGATCGTCGAGCGCATTTATCACGCCGGCCGGGAAAAGCTCCTCACCTATCCCTGGCTCGCATGGATCATGCGCTATGTGCGTTTCGCGCGTTCATTCTACGATCGCTTCAAACTTGCAGCGCTGAACTGGGTCAGGCTCCGGCTTCTCGCGTCGCTGCGATGAAAAGCAGGTCGTTTCCATTGGCGACGAACCTAAAAATGCGGCGCGATCCGCCCTACCGCTTCATTCCCCGCGCGGATACCGCTGGTTTTCCTCCAGCACGTTGAGGTCCATGTGGTTGCGCATGTAGCGTTCCGAGGCTTTCTGCAGGGGCTGGTAATCCCACGGATAATAGGCGCCGTTGCGTAGCGCTTTGTAGACCACCCAGCGCCGCGCCTGACTTTCGCGAACGGCGGCGTCGAAGACCGGCAATTGCCAACGCCGGCCAATCTCGGCAGAAAGCGATGAGAGGACGGCGCTGAAAGCAGGGTCGCCGGCAAGGTTCGTCCGCTCCTCAGGGTCCGCCTCGATATCATAGAGCAACGGCGGATCGGCATCGCAGACCGACAGCTTGTAGCGCCCGTCGCGAAGGGCGACGAGCGGTGCTATCGAGCCTTCGGCGGCATATTCCATCGGCACCGGACCGCGCTCGCCAGTTCCCGCTGCCAGCGCCGCCAGATCTTCGCCGTCCGTCCAGCGTTTGAGCGAGGTGATATCGAGCCCCGCCAGACCGCAGAGCGTCGGCGTCACATCCAGCGTCGAAACCGGCGTGTCGATCAGGGCCGGCTGCCAGCCCGGCGCGGTGATCATCAGCGGCACGCGGGCGGAACCTTCGAAGAAACACATCTTGAACCACAGCCCGCGCTCGCCCAACATATCGCCATGGTCGGACAGGAAGAGGATGATCGTGTCCTCCTCCATCCGCGTCGCCTTCAGCACGTCGAGAATTTCGCCGATCTTCTCGTCGATATAGGAGATATTGGCGAAATAGCCGCGCCGTGCGCGGCGTATCTGCTCAGGCGAAATCTCGAAAGCTTCGTGATCGCAGGCTTCCAGCAACCGTTTCGAATGCGGGTCCTGCTCGTCGAAGGCAATTGCCGATGTCTGTGGATCGAGCGCCGCGCAGTCCTCGTAAAGATCCCAGAATTTGCGCCGCGCCACATAGGGGTCGTGCGGGTGGGTGAAGCTGACCGTCAGGCACCACGGCCGGTCATCGAGGCGGCGCGACAGATCGTAGAGCTTGCGGGTGGCGTGATAGGCGACCTCGTCATCATATTCCATCTGATTGGTGATTTCGGCGACACCTGCGCCGGTCACCGAGCCGAGATTGTGATACCACCAGTCGATGCGCTCGCCGGGCTTGGTATAGTCGGGCGTCCAGCCGAAATCCGCCGGATAGATATCCGTCGTCAGGCGCTCCTCGAAGCCATGCAGCTGGTCCGGGCCGACGAAATGCATCTTTCCCGAAAGGCCAGTGTAATAACCCGCCGCCCGCAGGTGGTGGGCATAGGTCGGGATATCGGAAGCAAATTCGGCGGCATTATCGTAAACCCGTGTCCGGCTCGGCAATTGCCCGGACATGAAGGAGGCGCGGGCCGGCGCGCAAAGCGGGCTTGCCGTATAGGTGTTGGCGAAGCGGACGGACCGCTTCGCCAGTGTTTTGAGATGGGGTGCGTGAAGAAAATCGGCCGGGCCGTCGGGAAAAAACGTCCCGTTGAACTGGTCGGCCATCAGGATCAGGATATTGGGACGCGGCATTTCCACTTTCCGGCTTAGAGACCAAGCTTGCCTTTGACGGCGTCCACACCCGGCTTGCCGTCCAGCGTGGTAACGCCCTGCAGCCAGCCATCCAGCGCCTGCGGATTGGCCTTCAGCCAGGCCGCTGCCGCCACCTTCGAATCCTCACCACCGAGAATGGAGCCCATCAGGGTATTTTCCATGCCGATATCGAATTTCAGGTTCTTGAACAGCGTCGCCGCATTCGGGCATTGCTGCGGCCAGCCGGTGCGGGCGAGCGTATAGACTTCCGCGCCGCCGAAATTCGGGCCGAAATAGGCGTCGCCGCCGGAGAGATAGGCAATATCGATCTTCTCATTCATCGGATGCGGCGCCCAGGCGAGGAAGACCACGGCCTTCTTGTCCCTGCCCGCCCGCTCCACCTGCGCCAGCATCGCCTGCTCGCCGGATTCGACGAGCTGCCAGCCCTTCAGGCCGAAATCATTGGCGTCGATGATCTTCTGGATATTCTGGTTGGCTGGCGCACCGGGCTCGATGCCGTAAATCTTGCTTTCGAATTCATCGGCATGTTTGGCGAGATCGGCGAAATCCTTCACGCCCTTTTCCGCCATGTAAGAAGGCACTGCCAGCGTAAACTTTGCGCCTTCAAGATTCTTCGTCATCACCTCGGCCGCCTTGGCGGCGTTCAGATCGTCCACGAAGGATTTCTGCGCCGGCATCCAGTTGCCAAGGAAAACGTCGATTTCGCCGTTTTTCATCGCCTGATAACCGATCGGCACCGACAGCGTCTTGACGTCGGCTTCATAACCCAAGGCATCGAGCAAAACGGAAGCGACGCCATTGGTGGCGGTAATGTCGGTCCAGCCGGGATCGCTGAGACGGATCGTCTTGCAGGCCGCGTCATCGGCCGCCTGAAGCGGGGTGGAGAAGGCCGCCACGGACAGAATGAGACCGGCGGCGATGCGATGCAGATGAGAAACGGTTTTCATTGCGGCTCCCCTTTTATCAATCCAGTTTATTGAACACCACGTTGCTTTTGCCTGTGAAGCGGGTATTTTTCGATGGTTGATATAAGGAATTTTAATGTCAGACCGGCCACTTGACCTGGGATGGATGCGCATTTTCACCGAGGTTGCCCGCCGCGGCAGCCTGACGGCGGCGGCGGCATCCCTGCGTCTGACCCAGCCAGCCGTCAGCTATCAGATTCGCCGGCTGGAGGAGGAACTGGGTGTAACCCTTATCCGCCGTAAACATCGCGGCATCGAACTGACGACGGAGGGCCAGAGGCTGTTCGAGATTGTCTCGCGCAATGTCGATGCCATCGACCTTCTCGCACAGCAGCTTCGCCGGACGGAGGAGCGCCAGACCATCCGCCTGCACACGGACTATGCCTTCTCCTCCTTATGGCTCATCCCGCGCATGCATGGTTTTCGCGCGCTCAATCCTGACATCAATATCCAGATCGTCGCAACGCAGGACCCGCTGGGCCAGGGCAAACACGATAGCGACGTGATGATAATTTTCGGAACGCGGCAGGAGGCGGGCGACGGTGCCGTGCTGCTCCTCTCGGAAAAGGTCACGCCGGTCTGCTCGCCTGCCCTGCTGGCCGAGACACCGGCACCCGCAACCGTTGCGGATTTTTCGCGGCGTAAACTCATCCACCTCGAAAATACCTCGCAGGCGCACTGGTTCGACTGGGCTGCCTATTTCAAGCATTTCGGCGTGCATCGTGGTGCCGAGCATGATGGCGGCGATATCAGCTTCAACAATTACACCATGGTGGTGCAGGCAACCATCGGCGAACAGGGTTTCGCGCTCGGCTGGGCCGGGCTGGTCGATCCGTTGCTCGAGGCAGGCGTGCTGGTGACGGCCGGCCCGAGCCTCGATGCACCGGGACGCGGCTACTGGCTGATGCGGCCGAAAAGCAGCGACAGCGCGGTGAGAAAACTCACCGGCTGGCTGATCGACGAGCGACGATGACGCCGCCCGCCAGCCTGTACCGTTTGCGGCTCAGATGGGATAATGCAGCGGCCCATCCTGCAACGTGACCCAGCGCAGCTCGGTGAATTCCGCAATACCCGCCGTGCCGCCAAAACGGCCGTAGCCGGAGGCCTTGACGCCGCCGAAAGGCATCTGCGCCTCATCGTGAACAGTCGGGCCGTTGATGTGGCAAATGCCGCTTTCGATGCGGGCGGCAATGGCAAGCGCCCTTGCCTGATCCCTGCCAAAAATCGCCGCGGAAAGACCGAACTCGGTTTCGTTGGCGATGCTCACGGCCTCATCGATGCTGCCGGCCCTGATGATGGAGACGACGGGACCGAAGCTTTCCTCTGCATAAAGCCGCATGGCGGGCGTGACGCCATCGACGGCAATCGCATCGAGCATCGTGCCGTTGCCGCCGCCACCCGCGACCAGCCGCGCGCCCTTGGAGACAGCGTCATCCACCAACGACCGAATGCGAGATGTCGCCTCCGCACTGACCAGCGAGCCGAGCGGTGTTTTGCCCTCACGCGGATCGCCGGCCGTGAGGCTCGACGCTTTTTTGGCGAAGGCCTCCACAAATGCATCGGCAACGCTGTCGAGTACGATGATGCGCTCCGTCGACATGCAGATCTGGCCCTGGTTCATATAGGCACCGAAAGCGGCAGCCGCGACAGCCGCATCGATATCGGCGTCATCAAGCACGATGAACGGCGCCTTGCCGCCAAGCTCCAGCAAAGCGGGTTTCAGATAACGGCCGGCCGTTTCGGCAATCACCCGGCCAACGCGGGTCGAGCCGGTGAAATTCACGCGTCTGACGGCGGGGTGTGCGATCAGCGTATCGACGATCTTCGCCGCATCTTCCGGTGCATTGGAGACGGCGTTGAGCACGCCCTTCGGCAGACCCGCCGAAGCGACGGCTTCGATGATCAGCGCATGGGTGCGCGGGCAAAGTTCCGAGGTCTTCATCACCACCGTATTGCCGCAGGCGAGCGGCGTGGCGATGGAGCGCACGCCGAGAATGACCGGCGCATTCCACGGCGCGATCGACAGCACGACACCCGCCGGCTGGCGCAGTGCCATCGCCATGGTTCCGGGACGGTTGGAAGGAATGACCTCGCCCTTGATCTGGGTGGTCAGGCTTGCCGCCTCGACCAGCATGTCGCTCGCCAGTTTGACGTTGAACCCGGCCCAGGCATCGGTCGCGCCAATTTCTTCCTTCATCGCCTGGGTGATATCAGGCCCGGCGGCGAGAAGCGCCTGCGCGGCAGCCAGAAGCAGGCGGCGGCGTTCACCGGGCGGCGTTGCCGACCAGACGGGAAAGGCAGCGGCCGCGGCATCGGCCGCACGGGTGGCGTCCTCCACCGTTGCTGCCGCCGCGCTGGTCGCCACATCGCCGGTGATGGGGTTGCTGCGTTCAAAACGCTTGCCGTTTGTGGCCGGGCAATGGTCGCCGCCGATGAAAAGATTGACAGTCTGCATGGTCTTTCTCCTGAGTTCAGACAATGGCGGCGGTGGTGCCGCCGAGAAACGCCCGTTGCACGGCGGGATCGGCGGACAGGGCCTCAGCCGTGCCTGCCCCAACAATCCGCCCTGCTTCCAGCAAATATCCGCGATCGGCAAGTGCGAGGCTTTCGCGCACATTCTGCTCCACGAGCAGAATGGAAAAGCCGCTCTTCTTGATCTCCGCCAAAGCGGCAAAAAGCTCCTGCGTGACGATGGGCGCAAGGCCAAGGCTCGGCTCGTCCAGCAATAGATAATCCGGCGCTGACATCAGCGCACGCCCGATGGCGACCATCTGCTGTTCGCCGCCGGACATGGTGCCGGCAAGCTGCTGCCGCCGCTCCGCAAGGCGGGGAAACAGTGCAAAAATATGCTCTCGTGTCGCCTTTTCCGCTGAACGGGCATGGCGGGGATTGGCCCCGAGACGGAGATTGTCCTCCACCGTCAGCGCCGCGAAAATTCCGCGCCCCTCCGGCACCAGCGCCACGCCACGCTCCACGATCTGATGGGCAGGAACAGCGGCAAGCGACGAACCGTTGACGCGCACGTCTCCGGAGGCCGGAGCGACCATGCCGCCGACCGCTTTCAGCAGTGATGACTTGCCAGCGCCATTGGCACCAAGCAGCACCACCGTTTCGCCCTTGGCGACATTGAGCGATATGCCGTCAACCGCGAGATGTTTGCCGTAGCGGATTGTCAGTGCGTCTATTTCAAGCATGTGCCGCTCCCAGATAGGCGGAAATGACCTGCGGATCATCAAGCACCACAGCCGTCGGCCCATCGGCGATCTTGCGACCGGCCGCCATGACCACGGATCGCGGGCAGAGTGCGCGTACGGCGGCCATGATATGTTCCACCAGCAGGATCGTCGTACCCTCGGATGCCAGCCGCCGGATCAACGCTATTCCTTCCTGCAGCTCCGTGGGGTTGAGGCCCGCAAGCCATTCGTCGAGAAGCAGAAGCTTCGGTTCGCCCGCCAGCGCACGCGCCAGTTCAAGGCGTTTCTGGTCGAGATAGGTGAGATCGCCGGCCGGCATGGTTTCCCGCCCGGCAAGGCCTATTCTTTCGAGGCAGGCCCGCGCGACCTTCTCCGCATCGGGACGCGAAAGCCGCTTCGGCCCGAACATGGCCGATACGGCAACGTTTTCAAGCAGGGAAAGCGACGGCAAAAGCCGCACCAGCTGGAAGGTGCGCGCCACGCCGGCGCGCGCAATCACATCCGGCCGCCGGCCTGCAATCTCCTGCCCTTTGAGCCGGATAGACCCTTCGGTCGGCTTCAGCGCCCCGGAGATCAGGTTCATCAGCGTCGTCTTGCCGGAGCCGTTCGGCCCGAGCAGCCCGACGACCTCGCCGGCCTCGATTGTGAGGCCAAGGCCATCCACCGCCTTCAACCCGCCGAAGGTCTTGCGGATATCGGTGATTTCGAGAACGGCGCTCATGCGGCTTTCTCCTTTTTGCGCAGCTTCTCCAGTGCCGCCAGCACGCCATCCGGCAGAACAAAGACGATGAGGATGAAGAGAGCGCCGAGAATGATGGAAAAATGGTTGGGGAAGTTAGCGCCCAGCCACTCGAACAGCAGGAACAGCGGCACCGCACCGAGAATGGGTCCCCAGCGGCGTGTGGCTCCACCTAGCAGCGCCATGATGACGGTGAGGAACGAGACCTGCGGATTAAAGACGATGGCCGGCTCGATATAGACCCAGCGCGGGGCTTGAATGGCGCCGACCAGCGTGATGATCGTGGCGGAAAGCACGAAGAGCGTCAGCTTGGTGCGGGCCAAGTTGATACCCGCATGGGCGGCCACGACCTCGTCGTCACCGATTGCCTTCAATGCCAGTCCGAGCTTGCTGCGGTCGATCAGGATCGCCAGCAGGAGGGTGATGACAGCCAGCGCCAGCAATTGCCAGAGCACATGCTGCGGCTCCAGCGGCAGGAAGATGTAACGCCCGAGCGTGCCGGTCACATTCACCTCATACCAGGTGATGAGCTGGCGGATAAGTTCGGCAAGGCCAAAGGAAAAGATCACGAAATAAATGCCGGCGACGCGCAGTGTGGAAAGCCCGACGACAAGCGCCAGCGCCGCGCCGACAAGGGCCGCGCACAGAAGCACGAGCGGCCATGGCAAAACCTCGCTCAGCACCGCGGCCGTGTAGGCCCCGACACCGAAGAAGGCGACGGTGGCGAGCGAAATATAGCGGGTCGGGCCGGAAAACATCGCCCAGGCGGAGGCGAGCGTCGCATAACCGAGAAGGCCGATGATGACGCCGACGCCATAGGCATCGAAAAAGAAGGGGGAAAGCGCCAGCAGTGCAGCTGCGGCAAGGCCGATGAGAAGTGGGATCATTTGCCCCTCCTTGCGAAAATGCCTTCCGGACGCCAGAGCAGCACCACGAGGAAAAGCAGATAGGTGGCGGCAAGCGTGAGGCCGGGATCGACATACACGAGCACGAAGGTTTCCACGAGGCCGAGCAGCAGGCCGGCCACCAGCGCGCCAAGCAGATTGCCGACACCGCCCATGATGACGACGACAAGCGCCTTCATGGTGAAAACCACGCCATAGGAAGCGGAAAAGGTCTGGTACATCGAGATCATCACCCCACCTGCCACGGCGAGTGCGCCGCCAAGGGCAAAGCCGATCGAGGCCACGCGGTTCACATCGATGCCGACCAGCGGAGCCGACCGGGGCGCCAGCGCCACCGCCCGCAGGTTGAGGCCCCAGCGGCTGTGGGTGAGCGCCAGATAAAGCCCGCCGCCGATTGCGACCGACAGGCCGAAGGACAGCAGCCGGTTGAGTGCCACGGTCGTGCCGAAGATGTCGATGCCTTCGGCGAGATAGGAATAGGAATGGTAGTTGCCGCCAAACGCAACAAGCATGATGCCCTGGATAACGAAGAGCAGCCCGAAGGTCGCCAGAATGGAATCGACTTCCAGACGGCCGGAGCCGCCCGAACGGCGTACCAGCGGCCGCATCATGACCCGATAGATCACGAAAGACAGGCCGTAACCGAGCGGCACGATGATGAAAAGCGACCAGAGCGGCGACAGGCCATAGCTGGAAAACAGCACGAAGGCGATGAAGGCAGCCGCAATCAGCACTTCGCCATAAGCAAGGTTCATGATGCGGGCAATGCCATATTGCAGCGAAAGTCCAAGCGCGATCAGCGCATAGGTCCCTCCCAGCATCAAGCCGAAGATGAGGGTGGATAAAAACAAGGGAATGTCTCCAGTCTGGAACATGGCCGAAGCCTGCCGGCCGGGGTTCATGGCCCCGGCCGGCAAAGGCTCACCATTGCGGCTTCGGAATGACCGGCTTTGCCGCGCCTGAACGGTCCGCCGGTGCAATCGCCACAAAGCGGTCACCCTGCCATTGTCCCGCCCACCAGAGCTGGCGAAGCTGGTTGTCTTCAAGCTTGACCGGGCCGATGACGGTGTCGAAGCTTCCCGTCGAAAGTTCATTTGCGACCGCCGCCTTGTCGAGGCCGACGCGTTGAACGGACTGGGCCAGCATTTCGAGGCTCGCATAGGTGATGGCGCTTGCCCAGCTGTCCGGCTTGGCGCCGATAAAGGCCTCGTGGCGCTTGAAATAATCCTCGATCCTGTCGCTGCTGCCATCAACGCCGCCGATGCTGATCACGCCTTCCTGCTTGCCATCGGAGACCTTCGGGAAGATCGGGAAAGCACCGCCGACGCCGACATAAAGAACCTTCGGGTTAAACCGGGCCGTCTGTGCCTGTTTCGTCACCGCGAAACTGTCGGGCGGATAGGAAAAGGCGATAAAGCTGTCGGCACCGCTGGCCGCCGCCTCGTTCACAAGTGCTGCGAAATCCGAAGTGCCAACCGGATAGGTCTTGTCGTAGGCGAGTGTGAAACCCGCTTCCTTCAGCGCCGGTCGCGCAGCCTTGATGAGATCGATGCCGAAACCGTCAGCCACGGAAATCACCGCGACCTTGTCGTTGATCTGGCCGGCATCGCGTGCGGCTTTCAAAACATCGGCGAGCGCATTGGCATAGTCATGACCGCCGCCCAGCATCCAGAAGCTCTTTTTCCAGCGCGCGGCAAATTTGGGCGCCTTGTCGGTCACGCCGGTAACCGCTAGCTGCGGATAACCGAAGCGCTCATAAAGCGGTGCGACGGCCAGATTGAAGCCCGTGCCCCATGGCGGCAGAATGAAATCGACCTTGTCCTGGCTGGCCAGACGTTCGGTAAACCGCACCGCATCCTCGGCCGAGGACCGGTCGTCATATTCCACCACTTCCACCGGCAGGCGCTTGCCATCCGGCAAAGTGAGGCCACCGGCATCGTTGACCTCTTTCACCCATAATTTGTAGTTCGGAATGGTGGTTATGCCGGCACCCGTGGCGTTGGCGCCGCTTTTTGAGACGGCATAACCGATCTTCACCGAGGTACGGTCCTGCGCACTGGCAAAACCGAAAGATACCGCCGACAGGGCAGCACCGGAGAGCAGGCAGAACAGCGTTCTGCGCTTCAGACTATTCATGATGTTCCTCCCAAAGCGCCTTACCGGGATTGCCGTTCTCCTCAAGGCTTTCCCCTGCGCTGACCAAAGTTTAGCAATGACAGTCGCATATAAAATGCACTAGTGTAGCGCATTATTGTACTTTTGGAGGCTGAATGCCGCTGCACAGCCAGATTGCCGGCAATCGCGCTGAGATAACCGCACGCAACCTCTCCTCGTCATTGCGCGTATCGGAGTTGCGGCTGGAATCGGACAGCGCCCATCTGCTTCTCCTTTCCGCCGGTGAAGCGGAAATTCTCCAAGGTGAAAAGACGCTGCCCGTCGCGGCACCGGGGCTCGTCTGGCTGCCCATAGGCCCCGCCGGCCGCCTGCGGCTGAATGCCGGAAGCCGTGGATCGCTGCTGAGGACGAGCGAAATCGGGCTTGCCCATGGGATGCCCACCGGCACGAGCGCCAGCGCCGTGCGCAACATATTGCAGCGTGTCCTGACGCAAGTGCCGGCGGAAAAGGACCGGCAGGAGCTGGCGGGTTATCTGGAGACCATCGCCAGCGAGAATGTCCGCGCAACGACCGGTTCGGACACGATCATCGCCAGCCTGCTCTCCGTCACCCTCATCCGCATCTGCCAGCACGCCATCGCCGATATTGCCGCAGCCGTCTCCACTCCAGGCAGTCTCACCGAGCGCTTTGTGCTGCTGGTCAGCCAGCACAAACGCGATCAATGGGGCGTGGAAGACTACGCAAGGCAACTCGGCGTCAACCGCGAACGTCTTGGATTTGCGGTGAGCAAGGCGACAGGGCTTTCGCCACAGGCCTATATTCACCGGGAACTGCTGTCCGAAGCGCGTGACCTTCTTCTGAACTCATCGCTGCAAGTTGCTGAAATCGCGTTTCGATTGGGATTTCAGGACCCCGGCTATTTCAATCGCTTCTTCACCCGCAACGAGGGCACGTCTCCCGGCCGGTTCAGGAGAACGGCAACGCGAATGCAGAACGTGCAGCCGCCATCTTATGCGGCATGGCCGTGACCTGACAGGCGGCTGAGAATTAGGCCGCTTCCAGTTCCTTGATATTGGCAAGGTCCGCTTCCAGCCTCGCAGCAGCCGCCTTAATGTCAAAGGCGTTCTGCAAGTTCAGCCAATATTCCGGGGTGGTCTTGAAAAATTTTGCCAGGCGCAAGGCGGTGTCGGCGGTGATGCCGAGTTTCTCTCCCGCAATCCGTTCTATGCGGGTGCGCGGAATATTGAGGTGCCTCGCAAGAGCGTATGCCGACATCCCCAGCGGCTCAAGATAGAGTTCCCGCAGGATTTCGCCCGGATGGATCGGAGGCGATTTACTGATTGTCATGCTCGCTGGCCCTCCTTGGCCGATTTTTCAAGAGCCTCTCCACGAGAATTCCAGACTAGTGATAGTCGGTTATTTCCACACTTTCCGGCCCTGCTTCCGTCCAGACGAAGCAGATGCGCCACTGCTTGTTGATCCGGATCGAATATTGGCCCTCACGATCGCCGGACAGCTTTTCCAAACGATTGCCGGGCGGTGAGCGAAGGTCTTCTACCGTGGTCGCCGCATCCAGGATCGTGAGCAGCTGCCGGGTGCGGCGTACCAGATCGGCGGGAAAGCCCTTCTTCACAGATCCGTCGTCAATCGATGCGGTCAGCTTGTTTTTGAAAGAACGGATCATTGCTGGCCTCGTGATGCTGGTATCATAAACAGATACCCACAGAAGTCAACAGAACCGTATCTTAAAGAGATACGCCTATTGCCACCGCGCCACCGTTCGATGCCGCCCTATCGGCAGCATCATCGGCTTGCCAGAGGTCGGATCTTCGATGACCCGGCTTTCGATGCCGAAGACGTGGCGGACATTCTCCTCTGTCAATACGTCCTCCGGCGTGCCGAAGACATGCAGCTTCCCGTCCCTCATGGCGACGAGGTGATCGGCATAACGGGCTGCGAGATTGAGATCGTGCAGCACCATGACGATGGTGGTCTCGCGGGCGTGGTTGAGGTCGGTCAGAAGATCCAGCACCTCTACCTGGTGGCTGATATCGAGGAAGGTGGTCGGTTCATCCAGCAGCAATATGTCTGTCTGCTGGGCAAGCGCCATGGCGATCCAGACGCGTTGCCGCTGGCCGCCGGAAAGCTCGTCCACCGGCCGCTCGGCCAGTTCCACCGTATCGGTGGCGACAAGGGCTGCGGCGACGGCCTCGTCGTCCTGTCGCGACCAGCGGGCGAACAGGCCGTGATGCGGGTGCCGGCCACGGCTGACGAGATCGGCAACCACGATGCCCTCCGGCGCTATCGGCGATTGCGGCAAAAGGCCCATGCGCCGCGCGAGATCGCGTGAGGGAAGACGATGGATCGATTTCCCATCGAGCAGAACCTGACCGGCGCGCGGCGCAATGAGCCGCGACATGCTGCGCAGCAGGGTGGACTTGCCGCAGGCATTGGCGCCGACGATGACGGTGATCTTCCCGCGCGGAACGGTGAGATCCAGTCCCTCGATGATGAGGTTTTCGCCGTAGCCGGCCGACAGGCCGTTCACGGAAAGGGAGTGGCCGGTCATAACGAGCCTCCGCTGCGGTTGACCCGCACGATCAGGTAAATCAGATAGGGCGCACCGAGCGCGCCGGTAACGACGCCGACCGGATAACGGCCCGGCAACAGGAACTGACCGCAATAATCGCCCGCCAGCACCAGCGCCGCCCCAACCAGCGCCGCAGGAAGGAGCAGCGAGCCGTTGCTGCCGACGATGCGCGCCGCAATCGGCCCGGAGAGGAAAGCGACGAACGCGATGGGACCCGAGACCGCCGTTGCAAAGGCGATCATGCCGACGGCGGCGATGATGACGATGATCCGCGTTCGCCCCACCCGCACACCAAGCGCTGCGGCGGCATCGTCCCCCAGTCTCAACGCTTCCAGATCGCGCGCACGGCTAAGGAGCAGGCCGCCGAAAAGGATGAGGGCGATGATGAGCGGCAGCAGCTGCGCGATTTTCGCGCCATTGACGCTGCCGGTCAGCCAGCGCATCGCCTCCTGCAGCGTCCATGCTGGCGCGACGGAGAGGATATAGGCGATAAAGCTTTCCAGCACGGCTGAAACGCCGATGCCGACGAGGATCAGCCGCGTTCCGGCCACGCCGTTGCGGAAGGACAGGAGATAGACGAGAAGCGCGACGCCAAGACCGGCCGCGACGGCGAAGACCGAGACCAGCGGCCCGTTCATCTGCAGGACGACGATGGCAAAAACGGCTGCCGCACTCGCGCCCGAACTGATGCCGATAATATCGGGGCTGGCGAGCGGGTTGCGCAGCATGATCTGGAAGGCGACGCCGCCAAGCCCGAAGCTCAGGCCTGCCAGAATCGAAAGCAGCGCGCGCGGCAGGCGCAACTGCCCGACGGTGAAGGTGACGCCGGCAATGTCCTGCCCCAGCAGAACGCGAACGACATCGCCGGGCGGCGTGAAGGATTGCCCGAGCATCAGCGTCGTTGCGAAAGCGGCAATCAGAAGCGCCGACAGGGCAGCGATGACAAGGCGACGCCGGCGCTGGCGGGCATGGCGATTGAAAACGAGATTTTCGATGACGGGAGCGTACATGGTCACAATTCACGCACCCTCTGGCGTCTGACAATCCAGATGAAGAAAGGCGCGCCGACAAGGGCGGTGACGATGCCGACATCGAGTTCCGACGGCCGCGCCACGATGCGCCCGACAATATCGGCGGCAAGCAGCAGGCACGCCCCGCCAAGCGCCGAGAACGGCAGCAGCCAGCGATTGTCCACACCGACGAGCAGACGGCAGAGATGCGGCACCACCAGCCCGACAAAACCGATCGGCCCGCAGATGGCGGTGGCCGCACCGCAGAGCAGAATGGCGCCGAAGGAGGCCACGGCTCTGGCCACCGCAACATTTTCGCCAAGCCCGGCGGCGAGTTCATCTCCGAGCGCCAGAGAATTCAGCTTGCGCGCCGAAAGCAGGCTGATGATGAAGCCGGCGGCCAGAAAGGGCAGCACGGTCTCGATGCGCTCGAAAGTCGCCCCGCCGACGCCGCCGATCTGCCAGGAGCGGATGCCGCCGGCAATATCGCTGCGCGGCAGAACGACGGCGATGACGAGCGAGGAAAAGGCGACGGAGCTGGCGGCACCCGCAAGTGCGAGTTTCAGCGGAGTCGCCCCGCCTCGCCCGAGCGAGCCGACAACATAAACGAAAACCGCAGATGCCCCCGCCCCGGCAATTGCCGCGACGACGAAGGCCTGAGCCGAGGCGATGCCGAACCAGACGATGCCGATGACGACGGCAAGCGACGCCCCCATGTTCACACCGAGAATGCCGGGATCTGCAACCGGATTGCGGGTGACACCCTGCATGATGGCACCGGCCAGCCCCAGTGCCGCCCCGGAAAGCAGGGCAAGCAGCGTGCGCGGCAAGCGTACGGCAACCGCCGCCTCGGCAACCGTCTCGACGCGACCGCTGAGCCCGCCCAGAATATCCGCAGAAGAGACGTCACGCGTGCCGATCGCGACGGACAGCGCACAAAGCAGCGCGAGAAACGCCAGCACCGCGCCGAGCCAAGCCGTTCGCACGCGGTTGGAGCGGCCGGCGAGCAGCACGGCCGTTGCTTTGCCGGGTCCAGACGTTGTCACTGCGATTTCCCGGAGGATTTATCCGCAGCCTTTGCCAGAAGATCGGCATAGTCCTTCAACACCCACGAAATCGACAGCGGCGTGGGATTGGAGGCGGTGCCGAGCGGGTCGCGGCCCAGCATGACGATGGCATCGTTGGCAACGGCCGGCATGCGGGCGAGAAGCGGATCGGCGCGCATGGCGTTCAGCAGCGGCTCACTGCCATAGGTCACGACGATATCGACATCGTTGAAGGCATCGACACGCTCGGCGCTGACGCCGGCGGCGAATTGCCCCGGCTTCGTGGCTTCCACGACGCTTTTCGGCGAGGCAAGCCCAAGATCGGCGAAGAACTTCACCCTGGTGTCATTGGCCGTGTAGAAATTGACGACGCTGAGATTGGTGGCGTCGAGATGGGTGACGAACATGGCCGACTTGCCCTTCAGCTGCGGATGGCCGGCAACGACCTGCGCAATCTCGCGCTCGATGCGTGTGATGAGCGCCTCACCTTCCGCGACCATGCCAAGGCCGGCGCTGTTCAGCCGGATCATCTCGCGCCAGTCCGTCGCCCAGGGAGAAACGGGATAGGCGACGACAGGGGCGATCTGGCTCAGCGTATCGTAGTCGGACTGGCTGAGGCCTGAATAGGCGGCAAGGATGACATCCGGCTGCGTCGCCGCCACGGCCTCGAAGTCGATGCCGTCCCCCTCGTCGAACAGCACCGGCTTTGCCCCGTTGAGTTCGGTGAGCCGTTTCGCCACCCATGGCAGCAGGCCATCGCCGTCATCATCGCCGAAATTGGCCGCCGCAAAACCGACAGGCACGATGCCCAGCGCCAGCGGCACCTCATGGTTCGCCCAGGCGACGGTCGCGACCCGCTGCGGTTTCTTCGCAATCGTGGTCGTACCGAACGCATGTTTGATGACGATGGGATAGCTGGTCGTCTCCTCCGCCGAGGCCATATCAGGCGCGATCAGCGACAGGAAAAGCACAAGTACCGGTATGAGGCAGCGGAACGGGCGAAGCATTGGCGAGCTCTCAAAAGTTCAAAAGTGGACTTGAACTCTCAGCTTCAATTGCCTCCGTCAAGCCCAGGCAAGAAATGCCGTCGCAACAGCGGTGAAATTTCCGGGGTTTTGTACAAAACCGTAAAAAGTTACAATACCGGACAAACTTTCTCAAGTTATTGGGCGCTTCGAAAGTGGGCCGTGAAAGCGGCGACCGGGGCATCAACTTCTGGAACATACCAATGAATATCGAAACCGAAGGCAGACACCGCAAAACCGCGCGACGTCGTTATCAGGATGCGGCCCTGCTTGCCTGCACGGCGCTTGTCGCCACCCTGCCCGGCTCCCTGCTGGCGCAGGAAGCTGCCAATACGGGCGGCAGCACGGTTCTGGAGCGCATCACCATCGACAGCGGCGACAATGACCAGAAATCGATCGTTGCCACCCGCACCACGAGCGGCAGCAAGATGGCGACCGATATTCTCGACACACCTGCCTCCGTTTCCGTCATCACCGCCAAGGAAATGCAGCAGCGCGGCGTGCAGAGCGTGGAAGAAGCGCTGCAATATACCGCCGGTGTGACAACGGATTTTTACGGCTCCGACGACCGGTTCGACTATTTCAAGATTCGCGGTTTCGACGCCTATACCTATCGCGACGGGTTGACGCTTGGCCGTCCCTTCGGCGCGCTGCGCGAGGAAACCTATGCCTATGAGCGCGTGGAAGTGCTGAAGGGCGGCAATTCCACCACCTTCGGCGTCTCAGATCCCGGCGGCTCGGTGAATTATTCCACAAAGGTGCCGAAACGCACCCGTTTCGGTGAAGCCTATGTCACCGGCGGCTCCTATGGCCGCGCCGAAACCGGCTTCGACTTTGGCGACAACATCACCAGCGACGACACGCTGTCCTATCGCCTGACCGGCAAGCTCAGAAATGCCGATGCGGAATATGACTATTCCCGCGACGACGAGAAATTCTTCATGGGCGGCCTGACATGGCGTCCCACGGACGTCACCAGCCTTACCGTGGTTTACGATCATCTCAACAAGGATGGCGTTCCGGGCGGCGGCGGCCATCCCGTCGGCTCGCGTTTCGACCGGAGCCGATTCTTCGGCGAACCGGACTACAATTATCGCGGCACAAACCGCAATTCGCTGAGCGTAATGTTCGACCACGATTTCGGCTCCGGCCTGACGCTGAGTTCCAACGCCCGCTACAGCAAGGCGAATACCGATTTCGGTTATGCTTACATTTCGTCCACGCCGATCAACGGTTCGACAATCGCCGACCGGTCCTATTTCGGCAACGACACCGAGACCGAAAACTTCCTGATCGACACGCGCCTGCAATACGATACGCGGTTTGAAAATGTCGAAAGCCGCAGCCTCGTCGGCGCCTTCTACAATGACTACACCTCCGGCAGCAAAAGCTACTTCGGCGCCGCGCCGAGCATCAACTGGATGAGCCCGGTCTATACCGGCGCACCCGCTTCAGTGCCGCTCTACGCCGACTCCCTGACGGACCAGAAGACCAAAGCGATCTATCTCCAGCAGGACTTCACCTTCTTCGACAGGCTGATCATCAGCGCCGGCCTGCGCAACGACTGGATCGACACCGAGCAGACCAACCGGCTGAACGGCACGACGGCCAGCGGCGACATCAGCGAACTGACCAAGCGTATCGGCGTGTCCTACAAGGTCACCAATGAAATCGCGCCTTATATCAGCTACGCCGAATCGGTGGTGCCTGCATCGGGGCTCACGGTTGAACCGGAGCGCGGTGAGCAAATCGAGCTTGGTATCAAATACCGGCCGGACGCTTTCCCGGCCCTGTTCACCGCGTCGATCTACGATCTGAAGAAGAACAACATCACCGTCACCAGCCCGATCACCAGCCTGCCCACGACCATCGGCGAGGTGCGCGTGCGCGGTCTCGATCTCGAAGCCAAGGCGGAAGTGACCGACAATCTCAGCCTGACGGCGGCCTATTCCTATCTCGACGCGGAAATCACTGAAAACGGCACCGGCGGCAATGTCGGCAACCGGCCGCAATTCGTGCCCGAGCATCAGGCCTCATTGTGGGTCAACTATACGCTTGCGGGCAACGACCATTTCGGCGACATGACCTTCGGTCTCGGCGGCCGCTATACCGGCGCTTATTATTTCGACAATGCCAACAAGGTCGAAACCGGAAGCAGCGTGACCGTGGATGCGGCATTCAGCTACAAGATTCAGGAAACCGCCTCGCTGGACGTCAATGTTTCCAACATCTTCAACGAAAAACACGTCTCTTATGGCGGGTTTGGCGCTGACTTTTACAATCCCGGCCGGGCGTTTTCCGTGACCTTGCGAAAGACATGGTGATCGGATATATTAGCAATATTTTTCAATATCTTGTACTACTTTCCTAGCGAACCACATCATTCTCGGGTTTGTCCCGAGGATCTAACCACGTCTCATCTAGTCTGAAGTTGACAGATCCTCGGGACGAGCCCGAGGATGACGTGGAGAGAGGCTCGAGGAATGCGCCAAACCGCTGAACATGGGCGGCGCAGGGCCGACCCGCTATCAAAGAAGCCTGTGCAGCCGTCGCCAGGCGGCCGGCGTGTTGCCAACGGACTGGCGGAAAGCCTTGGTCAGGTGGGCCTGATCGGAAAAGCCGAGCTGGGCGGCGATATCGGCCACCGTCAGATCCCCTTCCAGCAGAAGTTTCTGGGCGGCATTGATGCGCCGCTCCAATTGCCATTGCAGCGGCGTCTTGCCGGTGGTCTGGCGAAATACGGTGGCGAACCAGCTTTCCGAAAGCCCGACGATATCTGCCATTTCGGCGACCGTCATACGGTCGTCACCACGCTTTTCGACCCGGGCAAGAAGCTTGTTCAACTGCGCCTGCGTCAGCCTGCCATTGGCCTGCTCCGGCGAAGGGCCGGGAATATCCAGCAGGCCGGCAACGATGCTGCCGACGAGGCTTTCCGCATAGACCGCGTGTTTCGAGGGTTCAGCCAGCTCATCGACAAGCAGGCCGGCAAGGGTTTCCACCGAACCGATATCCTGTATCTCGACCGGACGGCGCAGCGCCGTCATCGCCGCCGAACTGCCGACTGAGGGCGACAGGAAACGCAACAGGCGATCCTTGTGAATATGCAGGTTGAGATGCGAGAACCGGTGCGTGGCGCTGCTGCTCGTCCACATCGGTACGCCGGCCGGCACATAAACCGCCCGTGTCATCGGCCGCGAATGGTTGGTGAACTCGCCATTGCGGTTGGACATGCTGATGCGCGAGGAGACATCGTTGAAAAAGATCATGATGCGCGGATCGGCGGCCAGATAATAACCCTTGGCTCCCATCTGGCTTTCCGCTTCCCAGAAAGCACTGACCAGCCCGTCGAACTGGCGCCATTTCACCGGCGCAGTAACGCTGATCCCTTCCGTGTGCCAGGTCATGGAATGCCAGAAACTCAATGCGGGTACCGTCCGGTTGTCGGGTCTGGGTCGGGTGAAATCAAAAGACGGGCGCACCGCGCCAGTCATCGCGCTTCGCTCCAATAACATGACTTATCAATTCATGTTAATAGCAAGATCATTATAAAATGAAACATTCGCTGCGGCGACGCGCTGGAACCTCTGCCCATGACGACCGTTGAAATCCTGACAGAAGTGCAACAACGGAGATTACCATGGACAGCAAGAAGGAACCGGGCGACTTCGCAGATAAGAAGCGCGAGGAGCACGGCCGTGGCGTGATCGTGGCTGGGCCGGACGCGCATGAAAACGAGAAGGACGGCAAAGCCCCGTCGCCAGGCGCCGGAAAAACCCCGGCCGGCAAACCGGTTCCGTCCTCGGACCGGCGATAGGGAAACCGTCCTGCGCAAACAAGATAATGAGGCCTATAGGTGTCCAGCAATCTTTCGCTGTCACGGCAACCGTTGCGTCTTGGCGGTCGATAGAACGCAAAACACCTCCCCGATTTCCCGGGGAGGTGTTTATTCTTAAACAGCCGGATTTTCTTACAGAAGGTCGAAACGGTCGGCGTTCATGACTTTCGCCCAGGCGGCAACGAAATCCCGCACGAATTTCTCCCTGCTGTCATCCTGCGCATAAACTTCCGCATACGCACGCAGAATGGAGTTCGATCCGACGACGAGGTCCACACGGGTCGCGGTATACTTCGTCACACCCGTTCTGCGGTCGCGAATCTCATAGAGATTGTTACCGGTCGGAACCCAGGAATAGGCCATGTCGGTCAGCGTGGTGAAGAAGTCCGTCGTCAGAGCGCCGGGCTTGTCAGTGAACACGCCATGCGTCGCACCGGCGTAGTTGGTACCGATGACGCGCAGGCCGCCGATGAGCACCGTCAGTTCCGGCGCGGTCAGGCCGAGAAGCTGGGCGCGGTCCAGCAGCAGCTCTTCCGGGCTGACGACATAATCCTTCTTGATCCAGTTACGGAAACCATCCGCCAGCGGCTCCAATGGCGCGAAGCTGTCGGCGTCCGTCTGTTCGGCGGAAGCGTCGCCACGGCCGGGCGCGAAAGGCACGGCGATATCGAAACCAGCCGCTTTCGCCGCCTGTTCCACACCGTAATTGCCGGCCAGGACGATCACATCCGCGATGCTCGCGCCGCTTTCACCGGCGATCTGTTCCAGAACGGACAGCACACGGGAAAGACGGGCGGGCTCATTGCCTTCCCAGTCCTTCTGCGGTGCAAGGCGGATACGTGCGCCATTGGCGCCGCCGCGCTTGTCCGAGCCGCGGAAGGTACGGGCGCTGTCCCAGGCGGTCGAAACCAGATCGGCAATCGGCAGGCCGGAAGCAGCGATCTTCGCCTTGACGGCAGCGACATTGTAGCTCGTGGAGCCTGCCGGAACCGGGTCTTGCCAGATCAGGTCTTCAGCCGGAACATCCGGGCCGAAATAACGGGACTTCGGTCCCATGTCGCGGTGCGTCAGCTTAAACCAGGCGCGGGCGAAGACGTCAGAGAAGTGGTCCTGATCGTCCTTGAACTTCAGCGAAATCTCGCGGTAGATCGGGTCGACCTTCAGGGCCATATCGGCATCGGTCATCATCGGGATGGTGCGGATCGAGGCGTCCTCGACATCGACAGGCTTGTCTTCTTCAGCAATGGTGATCGGCGCCCATTGCGATGCACCGGCGGGGCTGTGCGTCAAAGTCCATTCATGCTTGAACAGCATGTCGAAGAAGCCGTTGTCCCACTTCGTCGGCTCGCTCGTCCAGGCGCCTTCGATGCCCGATACCACGGTGTCACGGCCAATGCCGCGGCCCTTGGTATTGATCCAGCCAAGACCCTGATATTCCGGGCCTGCGGCTTCCGGATCGGGGCTGAGGTTGGCGGCGCTGCCATTGCCATGCGACTTGCCGATGGTGTGGCCGCCGGCGGTCAGCGCCACGGTCTCCTCATCGTCCATGCCCATGCGGGCAAAGGTCTCGCGCATCTGCGCCGCTGTCGCCAGCGGATCGGACTTGCCGTTAACGCCTTCCGGGTTGACGTAGATGAGGCCCATCTGCACGGCGGCAAGCGGGTTTTCCAGCGTCTCTGGCTTGCTCACGTCGCCGTAACGACCGTCGCTTGGCGCCAGCCATTCTTTTTCGTCACCCCAATAGGTGTCCTTTTCCGGCGCCCAGATATCTTCGCGGCCGAAAGCGAAACCGAAGGTCTTCAGACCGGCGACGTCGTAGGCAATGGTGCCGGCGAGCGCGATAAGGTCTGCCCAGGAGATCTTGTTGCCGTATTTCTTCTTGATCGGCCACAGAAGGCGGCGGCCCTTGTCGGTGTTTACGTTGTCCGGCCAGGAATTGAGCGGGGCAAAACGCTGATTGCCGGTGTTCGCGCCACCACGCCCGTCAGTCACGCGGTAGGAACCCGCCGCATGCCAGGTAACGCGCGCCATCATGCCCACATAGCTGCCCCAGTCAGCCGGCCACCAGTCCTGGCTGTCGGTCATCAGGGCGCGTAGATCGGCTTTCAACGCTTCGACATCGAGCGTCTTCAGGGCTTCGCGATAGTTGAAGGAGGTGCCGAGCGGATTGGTCTTGGTGTCGTGCTGATGCAGAATGTCGAGGTTCAGCGCATTCGGCCACCATTCGGTCACCGATTTACCCGAGGCCGTGTTGCCTCCATGCATGACAGGACACTTGCCAGCCGGTTTTGAAGTTGCGTCCATTTCGCCCTCCGATGGGTTTAGCAATTAAACGAAATAATCAATTCGACATGTGCAGCGTGGGAGCCAGAGCCAGCGGCAGGTCATGGGAAAACCGTGCAGCGGCGCTGGTAACCTCTCACAGCTACAGCTTTTTTCTGTCATGAAGATGACTAACAGTCGGGTTCCATAATTTCCAATTGTATATTCTAAAGGCTGCGATATGCTGAGCTTATGATTGCGCTCTCCATGAAACATCTCCGTTATTTCGACGCTCTGGCCAAGATCGGCCATTTCGGTCGGGCGGCGGAGGCATGCGCCATTTCCCAACCTGCACTATCTTTGCAGATCCGGGAACTGGAGGAATTGATCGGTGCGCCGCTCGTCGAACGCGGCAGCCGCCAGATCAGGCTGACCGCGCTTGGCGAGGAATTTGCGGAACGTACCCGGGCCATCCTGCGTTCGGTGGACGAGTTGCAGGATCTGGCGCGTGCGGGGCACGGCCCTCTCAGCGGTCGCCTGCGCATCGGTGTCATTCCCACCGTCGCGCCCTATCTTTTGCCGCAGGTGATCAAGACGCTGACCCGGCATTATCCCGGACTGGAAGCACGCCCGCGCGAGGCGGTGACACAGAAGCTCATCGAAAACCTTCTCGAAGCCCGGCTCGACATGGCAATCGTCGCGCTGCCCGTTTCGGAACCCGCGCTGGAAGAAGTGCCGCTGTTTTCGGAGGAATTCATTCTGGTGCGGCCGATGGAGGATGCAGGCATGCCGGTGCCGAGCGCCGACAAGCTGGGCGAAATGCGCCTGCTGCTGCTCGAAGAAGGCCATTGTTTCCGCAACCAGGCGCTTTCCTTCTGCAGCACGACCAATGCGCCGCCCCGCGTGCTGATGGAAGGCTCCTCGCTCTCCACCCTCGTGCAGATGGTCGGCGCCGGCATCGGCGTCACGCTCATTCCGCAGATGGCCGTCGATATGGAGACACGGCAATCCACGGTCTCGGTGTTCCGCCTGGCGGAACCGCGCCCGTCGCGCACTATCGGCATGGTGTGGCGCAAGAGCAATCCGCTGTCTGCGCAGTTCAGCCATATCGCCGAAATCGTCCGCGAATGCGGTCTCCAGAAACTTGGCATCGCGTCATAGGAACTTAGGTCGGATGATCGCGCGCGCCGCAACGCGCGCGATCCACAAATCTCGCGGCTGCCCCTATCGCGACGCGGCCTTTGCGGGTCTGTCGGTCCATTCGGGTGGCGCACCGAACTTGTCGGCCACCATGCCCTGCAGGCCGCGCGACCGGCCATAGGCATCGCATTCGACATATTTCGTTTTTCCACCCAGGGCGGACCGGATTCGATGGCCGGAGGGGATAGAGAGGTTCAGCCCGTCGGAGACCTTGCCTGTCACCAGAATGCGCGAGAAGTAGTTGGAGAAATCGGCGGCAAGCTCGTAGGCATCTCCGATTTCCGAGACGCGGGCCTTGCCTGTGATGGAATTCGCGCCCTTGGACCAGACGGCTGCGGCGCGCTGGACGCCGGTGCTGTCTACCGCCTCCGCCTCGACAGCGAGGCCGCCAAGCCCGAATGGAAGACGCGGCACGCTGACCGGCAGGACGAAGCCGCTGCCGAGCGTCACGGCCGTCGATACCCCGGCCATGGTCTTGTCGGTCGGCACCAGATCGGTGATGACCGTGCGCACCGTCATGTCCGCCGGCTGGCCCAGCGCGGCAATCCGGTATTTATCGCTGAGCGCCACGCAGATGGCCCGATCCAGCGCATTCGAAACAAGGACACGATCCTTTTCCGATGTGACCCGCGACGAGGCCGCAAAGGAGAAGGTGGTCGGCACGATGGCGACGGTCTTGACCCCGGCCAGTCCGTTGGCGTCCACGAAGGTGCGCGATTTGGTGAATTTGCCCTTGACCGGGCTGAGTTGCGCATAAGAGGTCAGCGTACCGCCTTCCTTGAGCGGCACGGAAGTGCAGCCGGACATGATGATAGCAAAGGGCAAGGTGGCGAAGGCGACGCCGCGACCGCGGGAGGCCCTGTCGCCGGAAGCCCGGGCAAACAGACTGCACTGTTGTTTCACTGCACGTACTCCAGTTGGGATGGTTGATCCTGTGCCCCACAGGGTACGACAGCCAAAATTGCGGCAACATTACAATTGCCGCCCCTGAAATCGCGCGCGGCGCAGGCTCAGAAACGTAACCGGAAGGTGCTTCCGAAGGCGTTGCTGTCGAGGAAGATTCGCCCGTTATGGTTGGCGATGATCTGCTTGACGAGGCTGAGGCCAAGGCCGGCGCCGGTGCTGCGCAGCGTAACGCGATAAAAGGGCTCGAAAATCCGCTCCTGCTGATCTTCGGCTATCCCCTGTCCCTCATCGGAAACCGGGATCTCGCCACTTGCGAGAATCGCGACGTGGATCATCCCCCTGTCCCCGCCATGATCGATGGCGTTGCGCACGATGTTGCTGATGGCGCGCGGCAGGGTGGACGGATTACCCGGTACTTCATATCGCACGATCTGCGTTTCGAAGGAGATATCGTAGCCCGCCGAAGCGCGAGCGGCAACGACGGTGCGCGCCGTTTCGCGCCGGTCGTTTACCTGATCGTTTCTTTCGAAGGCGAGAACCTGTTCTGTGGTTTCCCCAAGCCGCGCTACATTCTCTATCAAGCGCTGCTGCTCCGGTCCCCGCAAGCTCTCTATCCGGGTCTGCATGATCGCAATCGGTGTTCTCAGCTCATGCGCCGCATCGATGAGAAAACGCTGCAGCGCCCGAAATTGCTCTTCAAGCCGTTCGAGGACGCCGTTAAAGGCAAGGATCAGGGGGCACCACCTCCCGCGGCACATCCTCGACGGTGAGCTTCGATCCCGGCCGGCGCGGATCGATCTCGGGAGCCTTTTTGACGACGTAACTGAGGCCGGCAAGCGCCTCGCGCACGATGCAGGGAACGGAGAAGAACACGGCGGGCAATATGACAGCCAGCAGGGGAACGTAAATCTCGTAGGATCCGGCAAGAAGCGCCAACTGCCCCCCTCATATGCGTGGTTCCGCCGAACATGACCCTTGCGGAACCCCACTTGGTCTCCAGACATCGACGATGCCCTTTCCTCCGCGAATATCGGCATCCGTCAACAAATGTAGATACGGCGACAATTCCTCATAAACGGCGGGCACGGCGCCATAGCTCGCCACCCGCCCGTCCAGCGTGGAAGCCACGAACCAGAGTGTTGAGTTCTCTGCCTTCAGGGCGGGCCAAAATCCCTTACAAAACATATAAAATAGTGAGACAAAATCTCCCTGTTTGATTTCATTATGCGTTTTTTATCGTTTGTCTCACCAAAAAGGTTGCCAAAACTCTTCGGCTGGACTGCATAGGAGAAACGACGACGACACCGGAATGTTCTCATTTCAGATGTTCTAGATTTGGCTTCCTTCCGAAATTGCCACGGCGTTCGGCTAGCATTCACGATCATCGGGGCGCGACGTTTCTGTCCTTCAGATGCGGTGGGCGTCCTTTTATCCCTTTCGCGCTTTTGGAGGCGGAACGCAGCGTCCGCGATGCCGTTGCTTTCGACCTCGACACAGCCTTCAGCGCCGCCGGCTCAATACCGTGCACGCTCGCAACTCGCTCTATCGAGCGCGCGACATCAGCCTTCAACATGAGGCTTCTCCTGATTGTGGGTTATGGGTTGTTGGTCCAGATCAACCGATGTAGTAGGGCCCGTCGCGCGTCCCCTGAAACAGGCCGAGGCATTGAGGCCTCGGCGCTTGATAGCGACGGGCCTCTTCACTGGGACGCCGGGCGGCTTCGGTTATTCCAGATCGAAGGCCGAGAAGTCATCCGGGCACTGCTGTGAACATTATCCGTACAAAACGCCGCCAGAGCGAACCGCTTGAATTTCCTAATGAGAACTTAATGTTTTCAACAGGGCAAAGAGGATTCTGTTACTAATTGGACACACCTTATGCGCTTCATGCCCATTCAATCACACTAAATCAGTGAATCCAGATTGCAGTATGCGGCGACTTTCTGTCATTTGCTGAATCAGCGCAGGGCTAATGAGGCGGGGGCAACCGGTTTCGAGACTTTGCGCGGTGGATAAAAACTTTGACTGGAGGTCAACCATGAACATCAAGAGCCTTCTTATCGGCTCCGCTGCCGCTCTCGCAGCAGTATCCGGCGCACAGGCCGCTGACGCTATCGTCGCTGCCGAGCCCGAGCCCCTGGAATACGTTCGCGTTTGCGACGCATTCGGCACCGGCTTCTTCTACATCCCCGGCACCGAAACCTGCCTGAAGTTCGGCGGTTACATCCGTTTCCAGACGAACATCGGCCGTGATGAATTCAACTCGGGCCGTGGTACGTCTGACTGGGATTCCTTCACCCGCGCTCAGTTCGAAGTTGACACCCGCACCGACACCGAACTCGGCGCTCTGCGCGGCTTCATCGGCTTCCGCGGCAACGCTGACAACGGCTCGTCCTCGTCTTCTGGCGTTCACGTTGACCAGGCCTTCATCGAACTCGGCGGCCTGAAGGTCGGTAAGTTCTACAGCTGGTGGGACGATGGCCTTTCTGGCGAGTCTGACGTTCTCTCCACGAACGCTCTCTTCAACTCGGTACGTTACACCTACGACGCCGGTTCTTTCTGGGCAGGCGTTTCGGTTGATGAACTCGAAGGCATCGAAGTCGGCTACGAAGATCAGGACAACAACGTTGGTGTTGCTCTCGGTCTCGGCGCCAAGCTCGGCGCAGCTTCCTTCCAGCTCATCGGCGGCTACGACACCGACCGCGAAGAAGGCGCCATTCGCCTGATCGCAACGGCTGACGTTGGCCCGGGTACGCTCGGCCTGGCTGGTGTTTGGGCTTCTGGCGCAAACGCTTACTACACCGAATCTGAGTGGGCGATTGCCGGTGAATACGCCATCAAGGCTACCGACAAGCTGACGATCACCCCCGGTGCACAGTACTTCGGTAACTACTACCTCGGCGGCAACGACTTCTCGAACGACGACGCTTGGCAGGCTGGCCTGACGGTTGACTACAAGATCACCGACGGCCTCTCCACGAAGGTTGCAGTTAACTACCTCGACGTCGACAACGTTGACGAAGAGTGGAACGGCTTCATCCGTCTGCAGCGTTCGTTCTAATCTGATCTGACATTGTCAGTGACGGAAGCCTCGGCAGAAATGCCGGGGCTTTTTCTATTCAAAAATTTCACAAGACAGATACATCAAAAAATTGTAATCTCGCTTTCGATGTTCTGGCGAAGATCCACAGCCGAAAGGCTTTCGCTAGTGATCCCAGTCACCCTCCTCGGCCCGACCCTGGGTCGGGGAGGACGGCTTCCCTCTCTAATATTAAGATGCCCTCGTTGTGCGCTGCTTCGGTTGGTTTTCTACATCTCCAGCTTTTGTGGACTTCCATTCATTCAGCCCCGGTTCATCCCTGCCCCCGCATTCTCGCAATCATGGAACCGAAGGCACCGACACACGTTTGAGTGCCTCAATGGGAGATGACATCATGAAGTTTCTGGCCGCATCTGTTGCGCTCGTATCGGTCGGCATTCTCAGCGGATGCGTTGATGACGGCGGGTATCGCTCTGGCGGGTATTATTCGTCAGGCGTTTACTATCGCTCGTACGATAGGGATCGCTACTACAGGGACCGCTATTACCGCGATTATGATCGCAGGGACTGGCGGGATCGCCGTGAGCACAGAGAGCGACGCGAGGATCCTAGAGATTGGCGCGGCGACCAGCCACGCCAGCCGGAATCCGGCGGCAGCAATCGCGTGATACGTCCGCACATTTTGTACCGAAACGCTGATTGACCGCCGACATAGGGTTGCTGCTGGGTTACGCCACCGGCCAGGCGATGGGCGCGATTTCCGTAAGGAACTGCTCGACAGTAGGCTGCTGGCGCTGTCCTGCCTGAACCTTGGCAAGCTCGGCGTAAACGAAGGCCCACACGCCATCACGCCAGGCGACAAAGGACTGAGCCTCTGCGGCCCACGTTGGATTTGTGGATGAAACGAAGGAACGTATGGCCCGCCCTGTTTGCAAGTTGTTTTTTTGATTCCCTGTGCAGTCTGCTTCAACGTATTCGGTCTCACGGTCAGACCGTAACCAAGATGGATATCCGCACGTCCAGAGCCACGTGGCCGTCGGCGGCGGCGCGCAGCGTGCGCCGATTGCCCATGCGGTGGTTGGCGGTCTCATCAGCTCCACACTGCTGACCCTGATCGTGGTGCCGACCATCCTGTCCTATATAGACAGCATCGTCAGGCGTTTTGCCCGCCTGCTACCGAAAGCGCCGGATGAAACGGGGCATTCGAACCATCAGGCGCAACCTTCCCAAAAGCAGCCGGCCTGAAAAGGCCGGTTTTGCATCCGTGGGGCTGCCGTCACCTCAGCAGGAGAATGGCGGTCGGCCCCGCCAGAAGTACGGCAAGGACGATGATGGGATGGAGATAACGCAATAAAAAGCGGAGAACGGGACGACATGGTTTCATGCAGCGGCACCTGACGACAAACATCAGGCAAGGTTGGAGATGGCCCATTGCGGCGGCATTACAGTCCTGGGCACAGGAGCGGATGCCGGACGCGTACGTTTAAGGTCTCTCGCTGCCCTGGCGCTTCTTTTTGCCCTTCGGGCGAAAATCGACAAGAAGCGACTTCAGTTCGATATCGCGAACGCGCCTTGCCGCCTCATCCGGGCGCACCCATTCCAGCAGGCGTTCACCGCGCTCCTTGAAAGTGGTTTCCGCCTCCGTCACCTCTATCTGGAACACATCGACCATGCAGGGAACGACATCGCCATTGTCGAGCATCTTGAGATAGGTATAGCGGCCAACCGCATTCTTTTTCACCCGGCCGCGCACGCCCGCCTCCTCCCACGCCTCGATTGCCGCCGCCTCGTGCGGCTTCTTGCGTTTCATCGGCCAGCCGCGCGGAATGATCCAGCGTCCGCTGGTACGGGACGTGACGAGGAGGATTTCGACATCCTCGCCATTGCCGGCATAACGGAAGCAAAGCGCGGCATATTGCTGCCGGAAAGCGCCGGTGAAGAGCTTTTCCGGAACCGCAGCAAGCTGCTGGAGCAATGTCAGTGCACGAGCCGGGCGGGTTTTCCGGCTTTTCTTGGTGGGTTTCATATCCGTTGATAGTGCTGATTTTCCGGGTTGCATCAATGCCCCGCGTGCATTTATGACAGTTTTATGACAATCACCCCCCACAACTAATAAAGCGCCATTGAGGGCCAATTCGCATGATGAGTATTTTTCGCAAGCTGATGCCGCGCGAGGACCGTTTCTTCGACATGTTCAGCAAACATTCCGAAACCGTCATCAAAGCGGCCGAGGCCCTTGACCAACTTTTGAGCGGCATCGACGTCGAGAAGAACTGCGACCTCATCGTCGCCCTCGAACATCAGGCGGACGACATCACCCGCGAGGTGCTGCTCGCCGTCAGGCGCAGCTTCATCACCCCCTTCGACCGCGGCGACATCAAGGATCTCATCCAGTCGATGGATGACGCCATCGACATGATGCACAAGACCGTCAAGACCATCCGTCTTTTCGAGCAAACGGAATTCGATCCGCTAATGAAGGAAATGGGGCATGAGATCGTGCGGGCAGCCGGCCTCATCGCGGAAGCCATTCCGCTTCTCAACAAGGTCGGCACGAATGCGCATCGCCTGTCATCCATCGCCGAAGAGGTGACCCGCGTCGAAGGCCGCTCCGACGAACTTCACGATCTGGGTCTCAAGGACCTCTTCCGCCGCCACGGCGCAAGCGGCAATGCCATGGCCTATATGATCGGCAGCGAGATCTACGGCGAACTCGAAAAGGTCGTCGACCGCTTCGAGGATGTGGCCAACGAGATCAGCGGCATCGTTATCGAGAACGTCTGATGGATGTCGCACTTGCCCTGCCGTTGCTAATCGGCCTTATCGCCATCGCGCTGTTCTTCGATTTTCTGAACGGTCTGCACGATGCCGCCAATTCCATCGCCACCATCGTCTCCACCCGTGTGCTGCGCCCGCAATATGCGGTCGCCTGGGCGGCCTTCTTCAACTTCATCGCCTTCCTGTTCTTCGGCCTGCATGTGGCCGAAACGCTCGGCACCGGCATCATCGATCCTGCCATCGTGTCGCCGCAGGTGATCTTCGCGGCGCTGATCGGCGCCATCGTCTGGAACATCGTCACCTGGATTTTCGGCATTCCCTCCAGCTCGTCGCACGCGCTGATCGGCGGGCTCGTCGGTGCGGGATTTGCCAAGGTGGGTTTCAATTCCATCGTCTGGTCGGGCCTGCTGAAGACCGTGGGCGCCATCTTCATGTCGCCGGCCATCGGCTTCTTCCTCGCCCTGCTTCTGGTGCTCACCGTCTCCTGGCTGTTCGTGCGGCAGACGCCCTTTGCCGTGGACCGCACCTTCCGCGTGATGCAGTTCATCTCCGCCTCGCTTTATTCGCTGGGACACGGCGGCAACGACGCGCAGAAGACCATGGGCATCATTGCCGTGCTGCTTTTCAGCCAGGGACATCTGGGCGAGAGCTTTTACGTGCCATTCTGGGTGGTGATTTCCTGCCAGTCGGCCATGGCGCTCGGCACACTGTTCGGCGGCTGGCGCATCGTCCACACGATGGGGTCGAAGATCACCCGGCTGAACCCGATGCAGGGTTTCTGCGCCGAAACCGGCGGTGCGCTGACGCTGTTCGGTGCGACATGGCTCGGCATTCCGGTCTCCACCACCCACACGATCACCGGCGCCATCGTCGGGGTCGGCGCGGCCCGCCGCGTCTCGGCGGTGCGCTGGGGCCTTGCCGGCAATATCGTCATCGCCTGGATCGTGACCATGCCTGCGGCTGCGCTGATCTCCGCCGCGGTTTACGGGCTGACGTCGCTGTTCGGCTGACAGCTCCATCCCTGTCCCGATTTGCCACTCCTCCCGGAACAAAAGCCACCCCGTGGCTGTTGTTCCGGGAGAACCAATGCGGATCGCGGACATGGCACGACAGGTTTTCTGGAAGGGTTATCTCAAGCTGTCGCTGGTGACGGCTTCCGTCTCGCTAACGCCCGCGACGACGGAAGGCAACAAATACACCTTCCACGTCCTCAATCGCAAAACCGGCAACCGCGTCGAAAGCCGTTATGTCGACAGCGTCACCCACCGACCGGTCGCCGCCAAAAACCAGGTAAAAGGTTTTCCCCGCGCCGAGGACGACTATGTCCTGCTGGAAGATGACGAGATCGATGCGGTGGCGCTGGAAAGCACCCGCACCATCGATATCAAGACCTTCGTGCCGAAAGGATCGATCGACTGGATCTGGTACGACCGTCCGCATTTTCTGCGCCCGGAAGACAAGATCGGCACCGAAGCCTTCAGCGTCATTCGCGAAGCCATGAAGGTGAACGATGTTTTCGGCATCGCGCGCCTCGTAATCTACCGTCGTGAAAGGGCTGTGCTCCTCGAACCGTCGGGAAAAGGCATCATCCTGTGGACGCTGCATTATGGCGAAGAGGTACGCGAAAGCATCGACGCGCTGGAGCCGAAGATGAAAATCGACCGGCCATTGCTGGACGCCATGGAAAAACGCATCAGCAAACAGGTGACCGGTTGGAAACCAACTCTAGTGCAGGACCCCATTCAGAAGAAGATCAAGTCCCTGTTGAAAACCAAGGGCGAGGAGGTCTCCTCCTCGAAAAAGAAAACCGGCACGAAGGCACGCACCGGCGGCAATGTCATCAACATCATGGATGCCCTGAAGAAAAGCCTTGCTTCCGAAAAGAGAAGTTGAGGCTCGATGCCTTCAGCGGGCCTTTTTCGGAAGCGGCTCGGCAGCAGCAAAAAATCCATCCCACGGGTCTTTTTTCAGCGCGGAAAGACGCGCGCCGATATTGTTGACGGTGAAATGGGCCGGGCCGATCTCGGCGGTGAGTTCCGACCATTCGAGCGGCGCTGAAATGGCGGCTCCCGGCCGGGCACGTGTCGAATAGGCCGCAACCGCCGTATTGCCCCTGCCGTTGCGCAGATAGTCGATGAAAATGCGGCCCTGCCGTTTCGCCTTCGTGGCGACGGAGAGATATTTCTCCGGCTCGGCTTTCGACATATCCGCCGCCATGGCCTTGGCGAAGGCCTTGACCGGGCCCCAGCCCGCCTGCGGCTTCAAGGGTGCAACGACATGCAACCCCTTGCCGCCCGACGTCTTGACGAAAGCGGCAAGTCCGGCCTCTTCGAAACGCCGCTTCAGTTCCAGCGCCGCTTCGATCACCTCTTCCCAAGCCACATCCTCGCCGGGGTCGATATCCATGGTGATCATGTCCGGCTTTTCCCAGTTGGCAGTCGTCGCACCCCATGGGTGGATTTCGAGCGCGGCGGATTGCACGAGCGCCATCAGGCCATCGAAATCGGTGATGCGGATCAGCGGTTCGCCGCCCTTGTCCTTGGGATCCCGGATCTGCTCCACGGCCTTATTGATGCCGCGCCAGGCATGTTTCTGGAAAAATCGCTGCCCCTCTATGCCCTCCGGGCAGCGCAACAATGCCAGCGGCCGGTTGACGACAAAGGGCGCCATGTGCCGCCAGACCTGCGCATAATAATCGGCAAGCCCCTCCTTCGTCACACCGTCCTCCGGCCAATAGAGCCGGTCCGGATGGGTGAACTTGATCTTCGATTGCGGCGCCTGAGTATCGGACACGGCCTTCTCCTCGCGTTCGATTTCTGCTGCGGGCTTGTCTTCGCGCAGCCCCCGGAAAGAGGCGTGACGCAGATTGCCATCGCCAGACCATGCACGAAACTCCACTTCAGCGACCAGTTCCGGCTTGACGAAATGAAGATCGCGGCGGGCGAGCGCGGTGAGCTTGCCATCGAAAGCGCTTTCCTTGCGCTCAAGCGGCTTCAGCCGGCCAAGCAGCATCTCAGCCATTTCGCCCGTATAACCTGTTCCGACACGGCCGACATGGCGCAGCTTGCCATTTTCATAAACGCCAAGCGCCAGCGATCCGATGGCGTGGTCCGATGTCGAGGAGACGGTATAACCGCCGATGACGAATTCCTGTCGCATCGAGCATTTGGATTTTACCCATTCGCCCTTGCGGCCCGAAACATATCTGCTGTTTTTGACCTTGGAAATGACGCCCTCGAGGCTGAGCCGGCAGGCATGGTCCAGGACAAGCGCGCCGCTTTCCTCGAAATGCTGGCTGTAACGGAGATGGGGGTCACCCGCCGGCAACAGCTTTTCGAGCAGCGCCTTTCGCTCGCTCAATGCCGCACCGCGCAGATCGCTGCCGTCGAGATAAAGAAGGTCGAAGGCATAGAATACGAAGCGGTCGCTGCGCCCTTCGCTCAGATCCTGCTGCAAGGCGGAGAAATCGGAGGCCCCGCTGTCGCGTTCAACGACGATTTCGCCGTCGATCAACACCGTTTCCACCGGCAGCGCCGTGAGAGCTCCTGTCACGGCGCTGCCAAATTTCTCCGTCCAGTCCAGCCCGCTGCGGGTCAGCAGTTGAAGCTTGCCCTGATCGACGCGCGCCTGCAGACGATAGCCGTCAAATTTGATTTCATGCAGCCAGCGATCTCCGTTGGGCGGTTTCGGCTTGAGCGTGGCGAGCGCCGGCGGCACGAAGGATGGCATGGCCAGTTTGCGTGCGCCTTTGGGCAGCGCATGCGCCTGTTTCCTGCCGGAGGCCGAAGCCACGGTCTTTTTCGATACCGTTTTGGAGTTCCAGGTATCCTTCGGTTTGGCCGCAACCTCCTCGACGCTGCGCCCGGTCTTTACGGATTCTGGCCGTTCTTCGAGAATATCCGCGCCGCCCTTATGCCTCGCCTCCTCGTCATCGCCCTTGATCAGCAGCCAGTTCTCCCGGCTTTCTCCGGGCTTTCCATGCATGCGCACCAGATGCCATCGGCCTTTGAGCTTTTCGCCGTCCAGTTCGAATTCCAGATGGCCTTTGCGATAACCTTTCCGGGCGTCGCCGATCGGTTGCCAGGTGCCGCGATCCCAGACGATCACGGTGCCGCCGCCATATTGTCCCTTCGGGATGACGCCCTCGAAATCGCCATAGCTGAGCGGATGGTCCTCGACATGCACGGCAAGGCGCTTGTCCTCGGGATCGAGGCTCGGGCCGCGCGTCACCGCCCAGCTTTTCAGCACCCCGTCCATTTCCAGCCGAAAATCATAATGCAGGCGGCGGGCATCGTGTTTCTGTATCACGAAGCTCGAGCCCTGCTGTTCGGCGGTCGTCCCTTTGGGCTCCGGCGTCTTGTCGAAACTGCGCTTGGCGTTATAGGTCTGCAATCCCATGGATCAGCTCGCTTTCCGCGGGGCCTTGCGGCCCGCTGCCGTCGCCCTTTTCCTGCTGCCCGCTTCGGCCCCCGCGCTGCGACGCAGGGCCTCCTTGAGATCAATGATATTGTCTTCCTTGCGCGGCGGCGGCCTGGCGATTTCCCGGCCTTCGATCTTGGCTTTCACGAGTTCTGCGAGTGCATCATTATACCGATCGCTGTAGTCTGCCGGGTCAAATGTGCCCGCACGCTTTTCGATGATGTGTCCGGCCAGCTCCAGCATTTCCTCATCGAACTCGATATCGGGGATCGACTTGAAGACGGATGTCTGCGAACGGACCTCGTAGCTGAAATTTAGCGTCGTAGCGACGAGAGCCTTACCGCTCGGACGGATCAGCAGGACACGGTTGCGGCGGAAAAGCACCGCTTCGCCGAGAGCTGCGACATTCTCGTCGTCCATTGCCCTGGCAAGAAGCGTAAGCGCCTCTTCGCCGCCCTCCCCGCTCGGCGCGAGATAATAGGACTTGTCAAAATAAAGCTTGTCGATCTCGTCACAGGGCAGGAAATGCCTGACGCTGATGACCTTGTCGCTTTCCGGCATCAGCTTCGCAATCTCGTCTCCCTCGATGACGATGTGGTCGCCATTGTCGAGTTCGTATCCCTTGACCTGATCCTCGCGGAGAACCTCGTCGCCGGTATCGCTGTCGACATATTGCCGCTCGACGCGGTGGCCGGTCTTGCGGTTGACGATATTGAAGGAGATTTTCTCCGCCGAGGTCAGTGCGGAATAAAGACCGACTTCGCAGTTGAAATCGGCAAAGCTCAGATGGCCCCTCCAGCTCGCTCTCCGGTTCATGTCCGTCGTCCCTCGTCATCGCTGCGGGAGGACATGTCTCCGCGTCGGCCCTTGGCCAGAATGCGCTCGATGGCGGGCACATCCGCCTCCGCCAGAACCGGCACCGGGTCGGACGCCATGGCTTCCAGCACCTCCGGCGACAGCCCGCCATTGCGGATAACCCATTCCATAGCCTCACGGGTTTGCCGCTCCGCGTTCAACTGCGCATAAAGCGCCAGTATCAGCCGGTCGCGAACATCGAAGCTCTTCAAACTTCTGTCTGAACGTTCTGCCTGCCGTTTCATCTCGAAATCCTCAAAGGCCCATCCGGCATTTGGCGGACATCGCCTCAGGCAATGCCCCTGCCGCCGGTCACGCCATAAACCTCGCCATTGATGAAGCTCGCATCCTGCGATGCCAGCAGCACATAGACGGGCGCCAGTTCCACCGGCTGTCCCGGGCGGCCGAAATCGCTGTCCTTGCCGAAATTCTTCACCTTCTCGTCCGGCTGGCCGCCGCTCGGCTGAAGAACCGTCCAGAACGGGCCGGGAGCGACGGAATTGGCGCGTACGCCCTTTTCGATAAGCTGCTTTGCAAGCGCTTTCGTATAGGCGACGATACCGGCTTTGGTGGTGGCGTAGTCCAGCAGGATGGCGGAGGGCTCATAGGCCTGTATCGACGCCGTGGTAATTACCGACGACCCCGGCTTGAGGTGAGGAACCGCCGCCTGCGCAATCCAGTGCAGCGCATAAAGATTGGTCTTCATGGTGCGGTCGAAATCGTCGGTCGACAGTTCTTCTATATCGTCGCGATATTGCTGCCTTGCCGCGTTGATAACCAGAATATCCAGCCCATCGAGATCACCGGCCGCTTTCTCGACCAGTTCGCGGCACCAGGCCTCGTCGGTAATATCGCCGGGCAGCGCGACCGCCACGCGGCCTTCGGCCTCAATGAGCGCCACGACTTCCTCGGCGTCGGATTCTTCTTCCGGAAGATAGGAGATCGCCACATCCGCGCCTTCCCTTGCAAAAGCGATGGCGACCGCACGGCCAATGCCTGAATCGCCGCCGGTTATCAGCGCCTTGCGTCCTGCAAGCTTGCCGGTGCCGCGGTAGGTCTTTTCACCATGGTCCGGGAAAGGGGTCATATTCGTCACCAGACCCGGCATTTCCTGGGGCGGGGTCGAAAAAGGCGGGCGCGGATACTGGCTGCGCGGGTCCTGTGGCTCGAGGCGGTCTGTCATCGCGGTCTCTCCCATAGATAGATGTCCATCCGTGGCGCATTCGCTGACACAGCAGGCATATCGCCCGGTCGGGCTGACAGCGGCATGGACGCGCCACACGCTAACCTAACGATCTGCCTTGGCTCTCGTTCCATCGGAGATGGGAAAGGAGGACGACGACACCATTGTGCCGCCGCATCTTTTATCAAACGGAATGTTTCTTCCGTGTGGTGGCGCTGACGACCTGAGCGGGCGCGACATCCGGTTTGCCGAAGAGATAGCCCTGCGCCTGCGCGCAACCCTCGTCGACCACCATGCGGTATTGCGCATCCGTTTCGATTCCCTCCGCCGTTACCGGCAGATCGAGGCTGCGGCCGAGGCCGATCACCGCGCGCACGATGGCGCGGGCATTGTCATCGTCGCTCATGGCGGCGATGAAGCTGCGGTCGATCTTGATCTTGTCGAAAGGGAAGCTCTGCAGGTTGCTGAGCGAGGAATAACCGGTTCCGAAATCGTCCATGACGATGGCGACGCCGAGCGCCTTCAACTGGTTGAGGATGATCAACGTCGCCTTGCGGTCTTTCAGAAGCGCGGCTTCGGTGATTTCCAGTTCCAGCCGGTTGGGCGAAAGTCCGGTCTGCATCAGCACGGTGCAGACGACATGACCGAGATTGGCCAGCGAAAACTGCAATGGCGAAACGTTCACCGCGATCTTCAGGTGCGGCGCCCAGCCGGCTGCCTGACGGCAGGCCTCGCGCAGTACCCATTCTCCGAGCGAGATGATGATGCCGCTCTCCTCGGCAATTGGAATGAAGACATCCGGCGGCACCACGCCCCGTGTCGGGTGCTGCCAGCGCACCAGCGCCTCGTAACCGACGACCTGGCCGCATTCCACCGAAAGGACCGGCTGATAATTCAACAGCAACTCGTTGCGATTGATGGCAAGCCGCAGATCCGTCTCGAGCTGGCGGCGCTCGCGCGCCTCCTGATCCATCACCGGATCGTAGAAGGCCAATATGCCGCGCCCGCCCATCTTGGCGCGGTAAAGCGCCAGATCGGCGGCATGCATGATGCTTTCATGGTCCTTCCCGTCCCGCGGGAAGACGGCGATGCCGATGCTGACGCCGACGGAGGTCGGATCGTTGGCAACATTCATCTTCAGCGCAAACATGCCAAGGATCGTCTCGGCCAGCAGGCGCGCCTCTTCCGCTTTGGTGTGCCGGGCAGTCAGGATGACGAATTCATCGCCGCCGAGACGGGCGACCACATCGCCTGCCCTTGCGCATTCATCGAGAATGGCGGCAACCTTTTTCAGAACGCGGTCCCCTTCGGCATGGCCGAATATGTCGTTGACCGCCTTGAACCGGTCGAGGTCGAGCGCCAGCAGCGCGAATTCGTCCTCCTCGTCGCAATGCTCGATCTGCTGGTGAAGACGGGTCTGGAACATGGTGCGATTGGACAGGCCCGTCAGGACGTCGTGACGGGCGAGATATTCGATTTCCCGCTGCGCTTCGCGCTTTTCCGTCAGGTCACGGATAGCCATTACCTCGCAGGGGCGGCCGCGATATTCGATCGTGCGTACGCCGAGCTCGAATATCTGCGCCTGCCCGGCGCGCTCGCGAACCGCCTCCACCGGTGCGTGGCGCGGCAGATAAGCGGGCTGCCCGTCGACGGCCTTGAAGAGATCGTCGGGGTTTTGTCCGACCAGCGACGCTTCCTCCCGGCCCAGAAGGCCGGCAAAGCGGGTGTTAAGCTCCACGATCCGCCCATCGCGGACAACAGCGAGACCATCGAGCGTCGCATCCACAAGACCCTTGAGATCGACAAGGTAACGGTCCACAAGAGCAGCCGCAGCAGTGGTGGACAGGATCAGGAACGTGACGCCGGAAATGGCGCAAATCATGATCAACCGGGCGACATTGTCGGGGTCCGGTCCCGATACGGACGGATCTGGCGAAAGCACCGTGGCCGACATGGTCGTGAAATGCAGCGCGCAGATCGCGAAGATCGCCGATCCGGCCGGCGCGGCGAGGCGCTGCCAGGAGCCGAGGCGGCGAAAAAGGGAAAAGGCGAGGAGAAAAGATGCCCAGGCAACCGCAAAACCACCCAGAACCGGTCCCCAGCGATAGCTGATCGTGGCGGCGACATCCATTCCCGCCATGCCGACGAAATGCATGACGGCAACCGACAGCGTGACCAGCGTGCCGACGATGGCCGGGCTGTAAGCGGCCTGCGAGCGGCTGGTGAGCGCCAGCCAGAAACCGAAAACCGGAAGAACCGCCGAAAGAGCCGTGAAGGCGAAATCATAACCGATCGGGACCGCGCCCTTATAGGCGAGCATGGCGACGAAATGCGTGGCCCAGACGCTGAGCCCTCCGGCAAAGGCGGCAACCAGCACCCAATAGGGCTTGCGGCCAGCCGGACTTTCCTCCGCACGCAATAAAAGATGAAAAAAAGCAAACATGCCAAGCAGGCATATAACAGCCGCAAGAAGCACGACCGCCCGGTCGTGTTGTACGACAACGCATTCCAGAACCGTGAACATGACGCACTCTCCCAGCCTCTGAAGAACCGCTCACGGTGGCACTATGGGAGTGGTTTATTTATAAATCTCTAATGCAACTAATGATAAATGTAACGATCTGTTCTGCAACGTACAGAAAGGAACGGGCCGCACGCGACAGCCAGTAAGCTTTTTCGCGCGCGGCCCGACCGGGACTGTAGGAAAGCGGTTTATTTCCAGCTTCGATAATCGGCTGCGGTGCATCCGAAAGGCGCCGGGCCATCGGCGAAACGCTCCTGCAGACGGGCGCAACCCCACTCGTTGAGCGCTGCCGGCAACATGTTGTTAATGTCCATTCCGGGCGAGTTGAATTGCGACGGAGCGCTTGTGACATACCACAGCCAGTAACCGACCACCGCGACGATGATGACAGCGACGATGGCAACGAAAGTGCCCAGTCTGCGCAGCAGGCCCGGTCCTTTCTTTATCGCCGAGGCCTGGGCCGCTGCAGCCTCCTGTGTCTCACGCGCGACCAACGGGGCAAGCGATGTCAGAGCTTCCGTCCGCTCCTGCTCCGTAAGGTCGATCCGTTCCAGCTGATCATCGAGGAGGACCGGCAAGGCGCTGTTTCCATGCAGGACCGCGAGCGCCACATCATGTTTGCCGGTATGACCGACGACAACGGGAATGCGACCCCGCTCCAGATGCGTGAAGGATTGCCGCTTGGTTTTATCGTCCCTTACCGTATCGGCATAGGTGACGAAAAGTCGGCTGCGTTTTTCGGCAACCGCCGTCAGCGCCACCGGAATGACGGTCAACGGTGCGGGCTTGCGCAGCTGCAGGCGAACCCGCAGGACCCGGACAAGCGTGAACAGCATGGCGAGACTGCCGAAACCGAGCAGGAAGACGAACACGCCGAGTGTGATGATGCGGTTCCAGAGCATGTCGAGGCCCAGCGAAATCGTTGCGAGTTCCGGGTTCTTCGCGGAGATGACCAGCCCGGTTTCGTAATCACCGGAATGGAAATCGACGAACATGACTTCGACATCCTTCTTGTAGCTCACGCCCGCATGTTCGTAGGAAAGATCCGCCTTGCAGGTCGTGAAGATTGCCTTGCGCGTCTTGCAGCTGCCGCTGATATCGCCGTTTTCAATCTCCAGCGAATCTTTGCTGATCTGATAGTCGCGCAATATGCCCGGGCCTTCGGCGACGAGCATGACGGCCGTGATGACCAGAAGCACCGGAACGGAGAAATAATAGGCTGCCGGCACCGAAATGACGCCACGTTTGAGGCTCAGCGGCCGCGACGGAAGTTTTATCTGTGCAAGGTTCATGGTCGTCAACGCATTCTTCGGGAGGTGGGTGAGCGGAGTACACGACTCTCGCCCGATGGAAGGAATAGTCATCGGACGATCTAACCCGACGAAATCCTTGAGAAAACCCCCGAATTTCCGGGATAATGACGATAATCCACCGCCTTGGCCGGGCTTCCCGTCCAACCGCGAATAAAAAACGGGCGGTAAAACCGCCCGTTACAGTCTTTCAGCGGCTGTGGTTTGCCTTAGTCCTTCGTGACCTTTTCCAGCCGGGTCGTCTGGCTGGGATGGCCCACATAATCCTTCACGCGCGCATTCAGCACGATCGGCTCAAACCTCTCGAACATCGGCAGCACCGCCGGCTTCTGGGCGACGAACATTTCCTGCATCTGGGTGTAGATTTCCCCGCGCTTCCTGGCGTCCGGCTCCAGCGAAGCCTTTGCCGTGAGCGCCGTCAGTTCCGGAATGTCCCAGGCCGAGCGCCAGACGAAATTGCCGGCGTTGTTGGCGGCGAGCGAATTGTCGGGGTTGCTGGAAAACTGCTCCATCGAGCCCAGCACATTCGGCATGTAGGCGCCGGTCTGCGGAATGAGCAGATCGAAATCCCGCGCACGGTGGGCGGCAATCACGTCCGAACCGTTACCCTGCTGGATATTGACCTTGATGCCGATCTGGCTGAGCGACGCCTGGATCGCGGTGGCGAGGTCGATGCGCGGCGTCTGCGCGATCGTCTTCAGATTAAGCGTGAAGCCGTTCTCATAGCCGGCCTCCTTGAGGAGCGCCTTAGCCTTCTCCACATCGAGCTTCCAGTCCGGGCTCGGAATGGCGTATTCGAAGTTTTCCGGCACCGGCACCGTGCGCGCCCGGCCATAGGGACCCATGATGGTCTTTTCCATGCCCTTGTAGTCGATGCCATAGGCAATCGCTTCTCGGACCTTGGGGTTGGACAAAGGTTCCTTGCCGGCATTCATGGACAGGACGTAGAAGCCGCCCGTCGGCACGCGCTGAATCTGGAAACCCTCCTTGTTGTTGAAGGTTGCAAGGTCGGCAGCCGTCAGCGCACTGGCGATGTCGATATCGCCGCGCTCCAGCATCAGGCGTTCAACCTGGCTTTCCGGCACATGCCGCACGATGACGCGGCGCATTTTCGGGCTGCCGGCCACGTAGTTCTTGTTGGCCTCGAGAATGATGATCTCGTTGGGTGACCAGCGATTGAGCGTAAAGGGACCGGAACCGGCGGAATTGGTTCTCAGCCAGCCATTACCCCAGTCGCCATTGCTTTCATGCGTCTTGAGCTCCTTGCTGTCGACGACGCTGGCGATGACCATGGCCAGACGGTAAAGAAGCAGCTCGGAGGTGGTTTCGCCGGAAAGATCGATGCGTACCGTTTTTTCATCCGGCGCGCTCACCAGCTTGTCGACATTGTCGGCATTATAGCCAACGCGCTTGAGGTTGGCCGCGGCCGCCTGGTTCATCTTCAACAGCCGGCTGAGCGAATAAACGACGTCTGCCGAGGTTACCGGATTGCCCGAGGCGAAGTTGGCCTCGCGAAGATGGAAAGTGATGCCCTTGTCATCTATCTCCCAGCGCTCGGCAAGCTGCGGTGAAACCTTGCCCGAACCATCGACCGAAATCAGACGGTCATAGAGGTTGGACATGATTTCGTTGGCCTTTCCTTCGGTGGCCTGATGCGGATCAAGCGACAGCACCTGAGCCAGCGAGGTTCCGATGACGAGCTGGTCATTCGGTGTTTTGGCCACGGCTGGCGCTGCCTGCACCAGCATGGCGCCCAGGGCCGTGGTGAATGCGAGACGGATCAATGATTTTCTCATACCTGCTCCTCCTACAGATCGGTAATTCATGTTTGGGAAAAAGCCCGCGACGCAGCGCGGCGTCGCGGGCCAGAACGGTCAAAGATGTTTGTTATCAAGCGCTTCTATCAAGGCGGCGATGTAGCCGTAGCAGAAGGCGAAAGCGACACCGACGGCATCGCGCCCGGCAATCGTCGGCACATGGTCTGGCATGATCATGTAGCGATAGCCGAGTTCGTGATAGAGTTTCAGCGAACGCACCATGTCCATGTCGCCCTCATCGGGGAATGTTTCCATGAAGGAGAGTTTGCCGCCACTGATATTGCGGAAATGGACGTTGAAGATCTTGTCGCGGCTGCCGAACCACCTGATGATGTCGTCGATTTCCTCGCGCGGATTGTCGAGCATTTCGCCGATCGACCCCTGGCAGAAATTCAGGCCGTGATAAGGGCTCTCGCGCATCTGCACGAATTTCTTCAGCCCTTCGACCGTGCCGAGAACGCGGGTGACGCCCCGGTAGCCCGGCGGGGTATAGGGGTCATGCGGATGGCATGCCAGACGCACACGGTTGCTTTCGGCCACCGGCACCACACGCTCGAGGAAATAGTCGATGCGTTCCCAGTTCTCGTCTTCGGAAAGAACGCCAGCGAGACCCGGTGCCGCATCGTGGTCCGCCTTGTCCCAGCGCCAGGCTTCATTGAGCGAGCCGCCGCGGCCGCGCTCCATTTCCGTGCGCGGAATGCCGATGAGGTTGAGATTGTATTTCGCGGCAGGGATTCCGGCCCTGGCGATATTCTCTATCATCGTGCAGACGGCATCGATCTGCCGGTCGCGATCAGGGCCGGCAAGCAGGATATCGGGATACGAAGCCTGTTCGATGGGCCGCGACGGCAACGGCAATTGCACCATGTCGAGAACGAGGCCAAAGCTTTCGACCTTGTCACGGTGGCGCTCAAAGTCCTCGAAAGTCCAGCTCGCGGGCTTTCCGGGCGGATCCGCGTTGACATTTTTGACGCCGAGCTGCGCCCAAACCTTAAAATCCTCGTCATCGCGCGCAGCAACCTGGGTGCCGACATACATCGATTCTCTCCTCTCTCCATGCAAGTCATCATATGACATCGCATGAAATAAGATGAGTGTCGAGATGCTATTGCGCTTCTGAAAGCAACCTGTATCGGCGCTGGCTCGCAAGCATATGTTCGCGCATGGCTTTTCGCGCCGCTTCCGGATCCTGTTCGACGATGGCGCGCAGGATTGCCTCGTGCTCGGCCTGCACTTTGCGAAGATAATTCGCGTCACCGGTTTCCGGCAGCGTCGGGAACTGCCCGCGCGGTATAGAGCGCGAACCGAACTGACGCAGAGCCTCCAGATAAAAGCGGTTATTGGTGGCTATCGCGATGGCCGTGTGAAACTCGTAATCAGCATCGACGGTGGTTTCACCCGCATCGATGGCGCGGGCCATTTTCCGGTGCGCCGCAGAGATTGCGGCCTCCTGCTGGGCAGTGCGGCGATAGGCGGCGATTGCGGCCGCCTCCCCTTCGGTCGCAAGCCTGAACTCCAGCATTTCCAGCGTTTCCGCAATGGTTCCGACTTCGGATTGCGTCAGTTTCACGCCGGCCCACTCACTGGCATTGCTGACGAAAACCCCCTTGCCCTGGATGGGAACGACATAGCCGGCGGAACGCAAATCCGCGATCGCCTCGCGAACCACGGTGCGGCTCACGCCGTAGCTGCGTTCAAGCTCCGGTTCGGTGGGAAGTTGATCACCGTTTTTCAGTTTTCCACTGCGAATTTCTGCGCTGAGATTATCGATGATCTGTTGTGCCCGCCTCTCCCGCGGCCTCGCCTTGTCGCCCATCATGCCACTCTTCCCTCTTGCAGAATACGAATCCCTTCGCTACTCATATGATGACACGGCCGCACATCATATGTTTTCATGTTAGCTCAGGGAGGAGTTGGGATGAAGTACCATCAAGAGTTTTTGCAAAGGAGAATTGCGCGTCTGCGGCGAGCAGCGTGCAAAGGCTCCACTGCCGACAGCGTTCTCACAGGGAAGTGCGGCCAGCAATGACGGAAATCTCACTGCGCGGGCTTGGACATCGTTTTCTGCAACTGATCGTCAGCCTCTTCATCCTGCTCTGCATCACCTTCATCATCGGCCGGGTTATGCCGAGCGATCCGGTCGGGGCAATCGTCGGCGAACTTGCCGATCCCAAGGCCTATGAGGCCATGCGAGCGCGGCTGGGGCTCGACCTGCCGCTTTACCAGCAATTCTTCATCTATCTGCGCGGGCTGCTGCATGGCGATTTCGGCATTGCAATCCTGACCGGCAACCCCGTGACCCGCGATCTGGCGCAGGCTTTCCCCGCCACTTTCGAACTCGCCACGCTGGCGATCATCATCTCGACGGTCGTCGGCGTCCCACTCGGTCTCGCCGCCGCCCTCTTCCGCGACACCTTCATCGACAAGTTCGCGCGCGTTTTTGCGCTGGTGGGACATTCGATACCGGTCTTCTGGTTCGGCATCGTTGGGCTGGTGATTTTCTACGCGAACCTCAACCTCGTCGCCGGCCCCGGCCGGGTCGACGTCTTCTACGAAGGCCTCGTGGAGCCGAAGACGGGATTGATGCTCGTCGACAGCCTGCTCGCAGGCGAGACGGAAATCTTCTGGAACGCGCTTGGACACATCATCCTGCCGGCGATCATCCTAGCCTATATGGCCATGGCCTACATCACCCGCATGACGAGGGCATTCACCCTTGAACAGCTCAGCCAGGACTATGTCATCGCGGCACGGGCCAAGGGTGTCAGCCCAGCACGCACCATAACCCGCCATGTGCTGCCCAACATCGCCGTGCAGCTCATCACCGTTCTGGCGATCTCCTATGGCAACCTGCTGGAAGGCGCCGTGGTCACGGAGATCGTCTTCTCCTGGCCCGGCATCGGCCAATACATGACGAATGCGCTGCTCATCGGCGACATGAATGCGATTCTGGCCGCCACGATCGTCATCGGCTTCATTTTCATGTTGCTCAACTTCCTCGCCGATCTGGCCTACACCACGCTCGATCCCCGTACACGGGAGGCCGCACGATGACCGATATCGCGCACAACAATACCGTTGATCGTCCCAGCGCCCTATCGCGCATCTCGACTACCACCGTGCGGACACTTCGAAAGCTCGCGGACGAACCGCTTGGAATGTTCGGCTTCGCCATTCTGGCCATTCTGGTTCTGGTCGCCATTTTCGCACCTCTCATCGCGCCTTACGATCCTGCCCGTCAGGCTCTGGAAAACGCGCTCCAGCCTCCAAGCTGGGCGCATCTGGCCGGAACCGACGAATTCGGCCGCGACATTTTCAGCCGGCTCGTATACGGCACCCGCATCACCATCCAGACGGTACTGTCGGTCTCGGTCATCGTCGGTCCTATCGGCCTTGCCATTGGCGTGATGGCCGGTTTCTTCGGCGGACGAACCGACGCGATCCTGATGCGCGCGACCGATATCGTCCTGTCCTTCCCCTCGCTCGTGCTGGCGCTTGCCTTTGCGGCCGCCATGGGCGCCGGCCTCGGCACGGCGATCATCGCGATCTCGCTCACCGCATGGCCACCGATTGCGCGTCTTGCCCGTGCGGAAGCGCTTGTCGTGCGCAATACAGACTACGTCGCCGCCGCCCGTCTCTATGGCGCCTCGCCGCTGCGCATCCTGTTTCTGTACATTGCGCCGATGTGCATTCCCTCGGTCATCGTTCGCCTGACGCTGAACATGGCCGGCATCATCCTGACGGCCGCTTCACTCGGCTTCCTCGGTCTCGGAGCCCAGCCGCCGCTGCCGGAATGGGGCGCGATGATCTCCAGCGGCCGTAAGTTCATGCTCGACTACTGGTGGGTCGCCGTCATGCCCGGTATCGCCATCCTGCTGACGAGCCTTGCCTTCAACATCGCCGGCGATACGCTGCGCGACCTTCTGGATCCGCGTCATGCCCGTTCCTGATAGCTCCCCCATCCTTTCGGTCCGCGACCTCAATGTTCGTTTCGGCCGCAACACCATTCCAGCCGTGTCCAACGTCAATTTCGATGTCGCGCGCGAAAGGGTAGGCATCGTCGGTGAGTCCGGCTCGGGAAAATCCACCACCGGACGGGCTACCATGCGGCTCCTGCCGAAAGGCGCCACGGTGACAGCGGAGCGGATGGATTTCCTGTCCGAACCGCTGCTCGAAAAATCCGAGCGGCAGATGGGTACGATCCGCGGCAGCGAGATGGCGCTTATCATGCAGGACCCGCGTTATTCGCTGAACCCGGTGCTGCCCATCGGAAAGCAGGTGGCGGAGGCCGCCGAACTGCATCTGGCGCTGACCGGAAAGGCGGCGAGAGGTGCAGCACGCGACATGCTGCTGCGCGTGCGCATCAACGATCCCGACCGCGTGATGGCGCTTTATCCGCACCAGATATCGGGCGGCATGGGCCAGCGCGTGATGATCGCCATGATGCTGCTCGCCAAGCCCAAGCTGGTCATTGCCGACGAACCGACCTCGGCCCTCGATGTCAGCGTCCGCAAGGATGTGCTTTTGCTTCTGGACGAGATGGTGCGGGAGAATAATTCCGGCCTGATCCTCATCAGCCATGACATCCGCATGGTCGCGGCCTTCTGCGAGCGGGTGCTGGTCATGTATGGCGGGCGCGTCGTGGAAACGCTGACCAAGCTGGAGGATGCGCAACATCCCTATACGCGGGGCCTGATCGCGGCGATGCCCGATCCCCGCAATCCGGTGCGGCGTCTCAGGGTGCTGGACCGTCAGGCCATCGATGCGGAGGTGATGCGATGATCACGGTAGACAAGCTGGACGTCGTCTACGGCGCAAAGGAAAACCGCAATCACGTCGTGCGCGGCGTCAGCCTCACGGTCAACAAGGGTGAAACGCTCGGCATCGTCGGCGAAAGCGGCTGCGGCAAGTCGACCTTGCTGCGGTCGCTGGCGGGGCTGGAGGCCGGCTGGACCGGCTCCATCAGCTTTAACGGCAAACCGGTCGGCAAGACCCGCAGTCGCGACGAACTGAAACTGGCCCAGATGGTGTTTCAGGACCCCTACGGTTCGCTGCACCCGCGCCACCGTATCGGCCGGGCGCTCGCCGAACCGATCCGCGCCATGGGACTTGGCGATGGCTGGTCGAAAGTGCCTGCCGCCCTGCAACAGGTGGGCTTGCCCGCACATTTCGCCGAGCGCTTCCCGCATGAACTTTCCGGCGGCCAGCGCCAGCGCGTGGCAATCGCCCGCGCGCTGATCCTCGAACCGCCGATCCTGCTGCTCGACGAGCCGACATCCGCGCTCGACGTCTCCATCCAGGCGGAAATCCTGAACCTGCTTGCCGACCAGCGCGAAGAACGCGACCTCACCTTCGTTCTCGTCAGCCATGACCTCGCGGTGATCGCCCATATGTGCGACCGTGTGCTGGTCATGCAGAACGGCGATTTTGTCGATGAGCTGACCAAGGCCGATCTTGAAGCGGGCGTTACCCATTCGGCCTATTCAGGCGAGCTGTTCGAAAGCAGTTTCCTGTAACGATTCCCCCACAACGGTCACACCGGGCGGCCCATCCACGGCCGCTCGCATTCTCCCGTGGCGTAATTTCGGGGATTTCGCCCGACCGGCAGCGGCCAATCGCCGGCAGGGGACGAGCGACCTCTTGGGCCGATACATTTCACCACCGACTGCGCTCGAACCACCGGAACAATGCGTTCAGCATTTGTTCTGGATTGCTGTTTGAGTCTTTGCTAATCATTGCGACGACAGGGCAGACAATGGCCGGACATTCCGACGACTGCCATCTCTGAACAAGGTTCTCACCCGTGGGGACAGGCAGGTTATCTAAGGATTGCTGGCATGGCGGTTGCCTATCTGGAAAAGCTCAACGAACAGCAACGCAGGGCGGTGGAGCATGGCGTTGGGCTGGCGGAAGGACACACGGCCGGGCCGCTGCTGATCATCGCCGGGGCCGGTTCCGGCAAGACCAATACGCTCGCCCACCGTGTTGCGCATCTGATCGTGAATGGCGCCGATCCCCGCCGCATCCTGCTGATGACGTTTTCCAGACGTGCCGCCACGGAAATGTCGCGGCGGGTCGAGCGTATCTGCAAACACGTTATCGGGGCGAATTCGGCAATCATGACAGACGCGCTGACCTGGTCCGGCACGTTTCACGGCATCGGCGCGCGCCTGTTGCGCATCTATGCCGAGCAGATCGGGCTCAACATCGATTTCACCATCCACGACCGCGAGGATAGCGCCGACCTGATGAACCTCGCCCGGCACGAGCTCGGTTTTTCCAAAACCGAAAGCCGCTTTCCAACGAAGGGTACGTGTCTTGCGATCTATTCGCGCGTGGTGAATTCCCAGACGCCGCTCAAGGAGATATTGCGCCAGCATTATCCCTGGGTCGCCAACTGGGAGAGTGAACTGAAAGAGCTGTTCGCAGCCTATGTCGAGGCCAAGCAGGTCCAGAACGTGCTCGATTACGACGATCTCCTGCTCTACTGGGCCCAAATGGTCAGCGATCCCATTCTGGCTGATGATATCGGCGACCGCTTCGACCATGTGATGGTCGACGAATATCAGGATACCAACCGGCTTCAGGCCTCGGTGCTGATGGCGCTGAAGCCCGGTGGCCGCGGGTTGACCGTGGTGGGTGACGATGCGCAATCGATCTATTCCTTCCGGGCGGCGACGGTGCGAAACATCCTCGATTTTCCGGCATCCTTCAGCCCTGCTGCCGACATCATCACGCTTGACCGCAATTATCGCTCGACGCAGCCGATCCTGGCGGCCGCCAACGGCGTCATCGATCTCGCGCGCGAGCGGTTCACCAAGAACCTCTGGACCGAGCGGCAGTCGCTGGAGCGCCCGAAACTCGTGACGGTGAAGGACGAGACCGAACAGGCGAATTTCATCATCGACCAGATCCTCGCCAACCGCGAAACCGGCATGACGCTGAAACAGCAGGCCGTGCTGTTCCGCACCTCCAGCCATAGCGGCCCGCTCGAGGTGGAACTGACCCGCCGCAACATCCCCTTCGTCAAATTCGGCGGCCTGAAATTCCTGGACAGCGCCCATGTGAAGGACATGCTGGCCGTGCTGCGCTTCGCACAGAACCCGCGCGACCGCGTCGCCGGTTTTCGGCTGCTGCAGATGCTGCCCGGCATAGGATCGAAGAAGGCCGGCAATATTCTCGATGCGATTGCGACAGACCCCGAGCCGCTGCTTGCCCTTGCCGAAATTCCGCCGCCGCCGAAGACCGGCGAAGACTGGACAGCCTTTACGCAAATGCTGGTGGGCCTGCGACAGGCGCCGAACGACTGGCCGGGCCAGATCGGGCAGGCGCGACTGTGGTACGAACCGCATCTGGAACGCATCCATGAGGATGCGGACACCCGCAAGACCGATTTGCTGCAGCTTGAGCAGATCGCCGGCGGCTACCCCTCACGCGAGCGCTTTCTGACCGAGCTGACGCTCGATCCGCCCGACGCCACCAGCGATCAGGCCGGGGTGCCGCTGCTTGACGAGGATTATCTCAGCCTCTCCACCATCCACTCGGCAAAAGGCCAGGAATGGCGTTCCGTCTTCATCCTGAATGTGGTCGACGGCTGCATTCCCTCCGATCTCGGGGTCGGCACCACCCAGGAGCTGGAGGAAGAACGCCGGCTGCTTTATGTCGCTATGACGCGCGCAAAGGACAGTCTCGCGCTGATCACGCCGCAACGTTTCTTCACCGGCGGGCAGAGCCAGCAGGGCGACAGGCATGTTTACGCCGCAAGAACCCGCTTCATACCGGCGACATTGCTGCAATTCTTCGAGACGGCAACCTGGCCATTGGTGTCGGCCGCCGCTTCCGAGCGCAGCGCGCAGCAGATCCGCATCGATGTGGGTGCGCGGATGCGCGCCATGTGGAAATAGTCGGTGACGGATATAGCGCCATACATCAGTAGTTTCGGTGGCAAACCGTGAGTGCAACGAATGCCCATCGTTTTTTACGTCTGACGGATATTTTTGCGCTCGGTCAGAACTTCTGGCTTGCCCGCCTGGGCATAAAGTAAATTCCGATATTAAGGAGCGTTACGGCCTTGAGGATTCGGCCAGACGCAGCTTCGTACAGGGAAGCACCTGAGGTTTTTCTCAACCGCCTATTCCGAAAAAAGGAAAAGCAGAAAGCCGGTATGAAAAATCATTTCGCTTGCCAACATCATGCAAGCGGCCCATCTTTTGACAGGTTGTCAAGAACGATACGAAGTTCCGGCCATGGGAATTCATCAGGCATGCCCTGCTGCTCTCCGGTGACGAGAATGGAGTGCAGTTTTGCAATGGCTCCGGCAATCGATATGGCAGGTTGCGCCCACAGGGCTTTCGCCAGCTTCATTTCAAGGCGGTCGGACCTTATCTCGGCTTTCTGGGCGCGACTGTATCCCCAAGCCGTGTCCAAACGATCCCAAGCTTCCTGTCGCTCCCGAAGGGCAGCTATTGCCTTGGCTTTGATAACCTGATGCTCGGGAGCGTCGCCATATATCTGTTCAATTTCCTCCTGACTGGAAGCAAAAACCGTCACCGCCCTCCCCGGCAATGCGATTTTGACCTGCGGGAATCCAACAGCAGCCACCATCCTACTTTCAATGCCTTGTTGCAGCTTACAAAGCCGCTGAGTTTCGTCATGTGCTGTCAGCCATTCCCGCCAAAGATCCATCACCTTATAATCCGCCTCTGCGTCAAGCGAAGTTTCCGCTCCCATTGCTTCATCAAGCGCGCCAGCTTGCAACGCCAGCAATGCTGCGGACGTGGAAAGCACTCTACGTCGTGTTACCATAGGCAAAGTTCTGCTATTCTCAGAATCACTCATGATCCGAGCTCCCTTCAGCTTGATTATGGTCAGTTCTTAAAACGCGCTTTTCGTATCATTGATACGATATCGAAAGCGTCCGCCTAATTCAACAGAAATCGTATCGTCGTTACGAAATGAACTCTATTCAATGTAAAATGGCTCGCGCAGCTTTGGGATGGGGAACAAGAGATTTGGCGAAAGAGGCCCAAATATCTCCTGATACGGTGGCGCGTTTGGAACGAGGAGAGACCTTAAAATCCTCCACAATCAATGCCGTGCGCGCTACTTTCGAAGCTTCCGGCATCGAGTTCATAGAAGAAACCGGTGCCAAGGGAGTGGGCGTTAGGCTCGCAAGACCTCAGAGCAAATAAACAAGGATCAACCGCATTCAGCAATAATTGTCGTTATCCGACTTGTTGGGTAGTCGCGATCTGAAAAGATCGGCAATCAAATGATTGATTGTGGTGCGCTTCGCGCAGAACCCGCGTGACCGGGTCCGGCTTCCGGTTGCAGCAGATGCGTCCGGCATCAGACCGAAGAAAGCCGGCAATATTTTCGATACGATTGCGACAGCCCCAGAACCACTGCTTGCCCTTGCCGAAATTCCGCCGCCGCCGAAGACCGGCGATGGACTGGACAGCCTGTTGCTGATCACGCCGCAACGCTTTTTCACCGGCAGGCAGAACCAGCAGGGCGACCGGCATGTTTAGGCCGCAAGAACCCGCATACCGTCGACATTGCTGCAATTCTTCGAAACGGCAACCTGGCCACTGGTGTCGGCTGCCGCTTCCGAGCGCAGCGCGCAACAGATCCGCATCGATGTGGGTGCGCGGATGCGGGCCATGTGGAAATAAATAGCGGGGCGTTCACCCTGCTCTCATTCGCGATTATTTTCCGGTCGACGCCGTTGTTAGAACTTCACGCTGGCCGTAAGGCTGACGTTGAAGGGCTCACCCACGGCATTGGCATAGCTGGTGGAGCCGATGGACGAGGTGTAATAGGTCTTGTCGAAGATGTTCTTCAAATTGAGCTGCAGCGTCACCGGCTTTTCGAACTGAAGCGTGTAGGTGGCGAAGACGTCGAAGACCGCATAGCCCGGAAGATTGTAGGAATTGTCGTTGATGCCGGCGCGCTCACCCACCGTCCGCACACCGCCGCCCATGCGCAGCATATTGCCGTTAGGACCGACCTCGCCGACATCATAGGCAAGGAACAGCGAGCCGGTGTGGCGTGCCACATTTGGCAGACGCTTGCCGGCATAGGTGGGATCCTCGAGCACGAGCGCATCCGTATAGGCATAGCTTGCGATGAGATCGAGATCGTCGGTCAGGCTGCCGGCAATATCGACCTCCACACCGCGCGAACGGACGAGACCGGCGGCCTTCACCGTCGAGACGCCGCCGACATCTTCCGAATAGGCGACATTGCGCTTGCGGGCATTGAACAGGGCGATATTGGCGTTGAGCCCCGCGAAAAGATCGAACTTCGCGCCCACTTCGTAGGAAATGCCCTCTTCCGGATCGAGCCCGCCATAATAGGCGCCGATGGATGATTGCGGACGGAAGGTCTTGGCCACATTGGCGTAAAGCGAGGCATTCGGAGTGAGTTTGTAGACGAGGCCGGCATTGGGAATGAGTTCGCCGCCATCCTTCTCGGTATTGACGACGAAGGGACGGCCCTTGCCGGCATAGATGTCGTAATACTGGTAACGCAAGCCGCCGACCGCGATCCATTGATCGTTAAGATGCAGGGCGTCCTGCATATAGATCGAGGCGGTGGAGAGCTGTTCCGTCTGGTCGCTGTCGACCGCCCTTACCGTGGTGCAGACCGGCAGGCGGCCATAGGCGGGATTGTTGACGTTGAAATTCGTGGAATTCGCGCATCGCAGCATGTCGGTGCGCAGGGTGTCGCTGTAATCATAGGACGCGCCGAACAGCAGGTCGTTGCGCAGCCCGCCGATTTCGGCCTCGCCCGTCAGATCCGCTCGCAGCGCGTGATTGTAGATCGTCGAATATTGCGTCGCATCGGCCCGTCGCGTCACCTGCCCGGTGCGGGAATTATAACCCATCACGCGCGCCTGATTGTCCGAATATTCGTTACGGCTATAGGCGTAATTCAGCGACAGCTTCCAGTCATCGGAGAGTTGACGATCTATGGCGATGCTCGCCAGATCGGATTTGCCGTCGGTGATATTATAGGCTTCATCAAGGCGCAGGCGGCGGCTGACATTGATCGCCTTGCCGGTCGCCGGATTGAAGATGGTGCCGCGATCGAACGGCACGCTGTAGTCCTCATGCATATAGGAAACCGTAATATCGGTGTCCTCGCCGCTCCATTTCAGCGAAGGCGCGATGAGCCAGTTCTTTTTCTCACCGAAATTACGCCAGTAATCGCTGTTTTCCCCCTCGCCGATCAGGCGATAGGAAAAATCCGTACCCGCAACCGGGCCGGTCACATCGAAACCGCCTGATGTGCCATACTTGCCCGCCCCATAGGCGGAAAAGCGCGAATAGGCCTCCGCCGTGAATGTGTCCTCGGGCTTCTTCGTCACGACATTCACCATGCCGCCCGGATCGAGAATGCCGTAAAGCGTGGAGGCCGGACCTTTCAGCACTTCCACCCGCTCGACCGTATCGTTGAAGGAATGCGGCAAGGCCGTCTTCAGCCCGTTGACGAGGATGGAGCCGTCGCGATTATCACCGAAACCGCGGCGGATGACGGCATCCTGCGTACCGCCGAGCGTATTTGCCTGGGTGACGCCGCTGACATTGGCCAGCGCTTCGTCCAGCGAGCGCGCCTGCTGGTCGCGCAGCACCTCGGCCGTCACCACATTGACCGATTGCGGAATATCGAGGATCGGCGTTTCGGTGCGTGTCGCCGTGCCCGTCGTCACCGGCTGATAACCGCGCGCGCCTTTTTTGACATCGGCACTGACGGTTATGGTTTCGAGCACCGTCGTTCCATCAGCATTTTTCTTCGGCGCCGCACTCTCCTGCGCATAAGCAGGCAGGGCAACCCCGGCCAGAAGAAACGCCAGCAGCGCCCGTGAACGCACCCCAATGATCATCGAACCGTCATGCATCCTGTCTTGTCCCCGGCTGTCCCAAATCGTTATCGCGACGATGCACCGCTCTTTCAATTGATGAATGTAGTAGTCAACTTTATTTCCGCATCAGCGCGGCAAAACGCCGGCATCGACAGGCGCATTCGCGCTTCCTGGCGTGTCATTTCAGCCCATGACAGCCGCTGCTTGTTCAAATAGACCGGCAAAAACCGCATTTTCGAACGCTATATACTTGACTACTACAGTCATCAATAATTCTGGTGGCAACGCATTCAGACAGTGACGGACTTGAGCGACGGCATGAGACCCATAAGCACAGATAGAGGCCTTGCGGCGCAGGCAATCGAGCTTGCCTACGGCGACACGCCGGTGCTCGCGGATATGTCCATCGATGTCGCGCCGAACCGCTTCACCGTTCTGCTTGGCCCGAACGGTTCTGGAAAATCCACGCTTCTCAGCGCGCTTGCCCGCCTGCACCGGCCCGCGCGGGGCCATATTCTTCTCAACGGCAGCGATATCTTCCGCCACCCGACCAAGGAGGTGGCGAAAAAGCTCGGCATGCTGGCGCAGCAGAACCATACGCCGGAAGGGCTTTCGGTTTTCGATCTCGTCTCCCGCGGCCGTTACCCGCATCAGGGATTTTTGAAGCAATGGAGCGAGGAAGACGCCCGCGCAGTGGAAGAGGCGCTTTCCGTGACCGGCATGTCCGAACTGGCGGAACGAGCGGTCGACAGCCTTTCCGGCGGCCAGCGCCAGCGCGCCTGGATCGCCATGGCGCTGGCGCAGCAGACGGATATAATTCTTCTCGACGAGCCGACGACCTTTCTCGATCTGCACCACCAGATGGAGGTGCTGGACATGCTGGCCGGCCTCGTCACCCGCCACAACCGCACGATCATGGCGGTGCTCCACGACATCAATCTTGCCCTGCAATATGCCGATCACCTGATTTTCCTGAAGGACGGGCGGCTGCGGCACCGGCTGGAAACGGCAGCGGCGTGCGATGCCGGCATCATTGCCGATGTCTTCGACATGGCAGTTGCCCAACTCACGCATCCGGTCACGGCACGGCCGGTATTTCTTCCCCTGCCCGGGCGGACCGGCGCGGCATGAACCTCACCGGTACCAGCGCAAGCACCCCTGCCCTCAGAGAGCAAGCCTATGACCGCACGCTTGCGGCAGCGCTTCTCCTGCTGCTCACCATGCTGCTTCTGGTGCTGGCGCATATGGCCACCGGCCCGCGCCCCATCGCGCCGCACGTTCTGCAAGACCTGATATTCGCTTATGACGCCCGGAATTTCGACCAGCAGGTTTTGATGCGCCTGCGCCTGCCGCGTCTGCTGGCTGCGATGCAGGCCGGGGCCTGCCTTGGGACAGCCGGGCTTCTGCTGCAGACCTTGCTTCGAAATCCACTTGGCGAGCCGCATATTCTGGGCTTGAATGCCGGGGCAAGCCTTGCCGTCGTTCTGGCGACAGTGATGCCGCTCGGGCTGATTGCAACGCCGCTGTTCCGCCCATTGCTGGCGGCGACGGGCGCGGGCATCAGCTTTTCGCTCGTACTTCTCCTTGCTTCCGCCGGGCGGCAGGGGCTGACGCCGGCAAAACTCGTCTTTTGCGGCATTGCGCTTTCCACGCTTGCCGCAACCCTCACCTCCGCCATCCTCATTCTCAATGAGGAAACATTGCAGCAGATGCGTTTCTGGCTGGTGGGCGATACGGCCGGCGTTTCGATCACAATCATCGCCGCCGCCCTGCCCGCGGCCATGATTGCGCTCATCCTCGCTTTCGCCGTCGCCCCCCGGCTCGATCTTCTGGGGCTGGGCGAGAGCGCTGCCGCAGCACTCGGTGTACCGGTCCGTTCGACGCGGATTCTGGCGCTTGTCTCCATATCGCTGTTCTGCGGCGCGGCCATCGCCGTCGTCGGCCCCATCGGCTTCGTCGGTCTGGTGGTGCCGCCGCTCGTCGCACGCCTGAAAACGGGGCGGCTTCTGCTTGCCATACCCATCGCTGCACTCGGCGGCGCGGTTTTGTTGATCGCCGCCGATCTCGCCGCCCGCCTCATTCTCCTGCCCACAGAACTGCCCACCGGCGCAATGACCGGTCTTGTCGGCGCGCCGGTCTTTCTCTGGCTGGTGCGCAGGGTGCTGAAATGAGCCGTTACCGGGTTGTCCGACTGGGGCACTTTTCCGTCCGCGTCATGCCGTCGCGGCTCGCCATTCTGCTGGCGCTTTTCCTCTGCCTCATGCTTGTCACCCTGTGGTCTCTCACCGCCGGCAGCCAGCATATTCCCGCCTCCGCCCTGTGGTCGCTTGTCACCGCAACCAACACCGATGCCGCCATAACCGACGCCCTCGTGGTTCTCGACTTCCGCCTCTCGCGTCTGGCGCTTGCGATGGTGGCCGGCGCCATGCTCGGCATTGCCGGCACCATCATGCAGGCCACGACCCGCAACGGCCTTGCCGATCCCGGCCTGCTCGGCGTGCGCGAAGGCGCATCCCTTGCCGTGCTGGGCTGCCTGTTCCTGCTGCCTTCCCTGCCGGTCATGTTGCGCCCCGTCGCGGGTATTGCCGGCGGCATGGCAAGTGCCGCAATCGTTCTGATGCTCTCCGGCGCAACCTCGCGCCTGCGCTTCGTGCTGACCGGCATCGGCTTTTCATGGTTTTTATCAGCTTTGCTTCTTATCCTTATGGCATCGCTCGATATTCGCAATTTGCAGACGGCGATGATCTGGATGGCTGGCAACCTGCAGGGCGCAAGCTGGACAGCGGTTTCAATCCTCTCCGTCATCCTCGTCATCGCCCTTGGCCTTCTTCTCATGACGGCGCGCGCCGCCGACGTGCAGGCGCTCGGCGAGCATGCAGCAACGGCGCTTGGCGTCCATAGCCGCCTCCTTTCGGTGCTTCATGTCACGCTTGCCGTCAACCTCACCGCATCCTGCGTTTCCTTCACCGGCAGCATCGGTTTTGTTGGCCTGATCGGTCCGCATATCGCCCGGCTTCTGTTGCCCGGGGGTTCCTATCCCGGGCTTGTCATGGGTGCAGGCCTGACAGGCGCAACTCTGGTCGCAGCGTCCGACATCATCGCCCGAACCGCCTTTTCACCGCTGGAGCTGCCGACCGGCCTTGTTCTTTCCGCCGTCGGCGCACCCACGCTGCTTGCCCTTCTCTGGTTTCACCGGCATCGCCTATAGGTCCCCCCATGCGCAAAACACTTCTCGCCCTTCTCCCTGCCGCCGCTTTTCTCCTCGGCACAGCCATGGCCCAGGCCGAAGAGACCAACCGAAGCTTTACCGACGACCTCGGCCGCAGCGTTTCCATTCCGGCAAAGCCGAAACGCATCGTGACGCTGCACGATATAGACCTCACCATTCCGCTGATCGAGCTGGGCGTGACGCCGGTGGGCAGCCACGGGCGCATGGGCACGGACGGCAAACCCTATCTGCGCTCCAGCGCCATTCTGACCGGTGTTGATTTCGACAATAGCGACATCGCCTATATCGGCTCCATCAATGCCGATCTGGAGGCGATTATCGCCCTCAAGCCCGATCTCATCCTGACCGAACCGGATCGCCCCACTCCCGTTGAAAAACTGGCGCAGATCGCCCCCACCGTCGCCATCGACAATACCAAGGACGGCGCACCGCATATTTACAAAGTACTGGCCGAGCTGACCGGCACGCAGGAGCGTCTGGCCGTGTTGGACCGGCGCTACCGCGCGCAGATCGAGGCGCTGAAGGCATCGGTCGATAGAGGCGCCATAACGGTTTCGGTGTTCCAGCCGCTCAACGGCAAGATCAGCGTCTACCACACCTATCGCGCGCTCGGGCGGGTGCTGCGGGATGCGGGGTTTCGTTTCCCCGCCATCATCGACGCCATTCCGGATGGCGACCGTATCGAGATCAGCGCCGAACGCCTGCCGGAACTCGACGCCGATATCATCTTCGATCCCTATCGCTCCGATACCGGCGCTTCACCGCAGGCGGAAATCGACATGATGGAAGCCGTGATGCCGGGTTTTTGCAATTTTCTTGAGGCCTGCCGCAACGGTCGGTACATCCTCCTGCCCCGCGAGGAAGCGATTTCCAACTCCTATGCCGCGCTCAGCCTCATGGTAGCTGCTGTCCAGTCGCATTTGACGGTGCGGCCAGCGCCCGAAAAGTGACAGCGACGATCCCTACGGACAAAAGCGCTTGCCTCCCGGCTTGGCGCGCTGCTAATTCGAGAAGAAGAGTAGAAAACTCAGCTTCACGGAAGAATTCATGTCGGCTGGCGAAACGCATACATCAAGGCTTCGGCGCACCGACCGCTTCGGCGAGCAGCTGCGCAAGCGCCGCGACCGCCTGTCGCCGGGCCTGCTTGCCGTTGCCGAATATATTGACGGCCACCGCCATGCGGTTCTCGCCAAATCGGCGCTGGAAATCGGCTTCGAGACCAATACATCCGATGCGACCGTCATCCGCGCCATACAGGCGCTTGGCTTCCAGGGGCTGGTCGATCTCAAGGAAACGCTGGAGGCCTATCTGGGCGTGACGGATTCGCCCGTCGAAAAAATGGCGGCTACGACAAAATCCATATCCGGCAACTGCGATGCAGCAATAGATTTCGTGCTCGACAATCAGAAAAACACGCTGGAGATGCTTTCAAGCGCAGAAAACCGCGAAGCCATGGCGGCGGCCGTGCGGCTTCTCTCGCAAGCGCGCGGCATCGGCGTGCTCGGCATCGGCGCCTCCGGCATCATCGCCACCTATGCCGCAAGGCTATTCCAGCGCTCGGGCGTCCATTCCTATGCGCTCAACGCCACCGGCATCGCGCTTGCAGAACAGTTGCTCGAGCTTGAAAACGGCCACGTCCTCATCATGCTCCTGCACGGCCGCGCCCACCGCGAAGCCCAGACCGCCATAGCCGAGGCAGGCCGCCTCGACATCCCGATCATCATGCTGCTCGGCCAGGAAGACAGCGTGCTCAAAAAACACGCCAACGCCAGCCTCTTCCTGCCCCGCGCCAAAAACGAAGGCGTGGCGCTCCACGCCCCCACCTTCATCGCCATGGAAACCATGGCCCTCGCCCTCTCCGCCGCCTGCCCTGAGCGAAGCCTTGAGACGCTGGAGCGGCTGGTGGAGTTGAGAACCTCGATCAGGCCGCATAAGCGGACCTAATCCTACTTCGATCGGCGATATCGGGAAACCAACGTTTGAGGTTCTGTAATGGCCCCATAAATATCCGGACACGATCTCCCACTTAACAAGTGTGCGAGGTAATGTGCCCATTATGACCAGTCACAGTCCTAAGATAGAAGTCCTGTCCGGCCCTGAGCGCCGCCGTCGCTGGTCGACGGCAGAGAAGCTCGCCATTATTCAGGAAACATATGAGCCGGACGCAACCGTGAGCATCGTTGCTCGGCGTTACGGTATCCAGCCGAACCAGTTATTCACTTGGCGTAAGCTTGCCACCCAAGGAGCTCTGACGGCAACTGCTGCCGAGGAAGATGTCGTTCCAGCATCCGAATATCGCGCCCTTCAAAACCAGGTCAAAGAACTACAGCGTCTGCTCGGCAAGAAGACGATGGAAGGCGAGATTCTCAAAGAGGCGCTTGATATCGCCACCGGCCCAAAAAAACACCTGTTGCGCTCGCTGTCATTGCCGAAGGGAAGTTCCCGATGACGGCCGTGTGCGAGACTTTTGGTGTTGCCCGGTCAAACATGGCGGAGCGGGTGAGACAGCGTCCTTCCAAAGCCCGTGGTCGGCCGCCGTTTGCGGATGATGATCTCGTCGATGAAATCAAAGCGATCATCTCCGAGATGCCAACCTATGGATACCGCCGGGTTCATGCGCTTCTACGCCGTAAAGCCCGTTGGGAAAGCCGCTCATGGCCGAACGTCAAACGCGTTTATCGGGTGATGAAGGTGCATGGCCTGCTTCTCGAACGCCATACTGGAGCCATTGATAGCCGTCGCCACGATGGTCGTGTCGCTGTCGCTCAATCGAATTTGCGTTGGTGCTCGGACGGTTTCGAAATCGGCTGCGATAACAAAGAAAAGGTCCGCGTTGCCTTTGCGCTCGACTGCTGTGATCGCGAGGCAATTGCCCATGTCGCCACTACTGAAGGCATCAAAAGCGAAGACGTTCAGGACCTTGTCATCACGGCCGTCGAAAACCGCTTCGGCCGCATCAATATCCTTCCTAAGCCCATCGAATGGCTGACTGATAATGGATCGTGCTTCATTGCGTCAGACACGAAATCGCTGCTGCTGGATATCGGGATGGAGCCTCGCACGACGCCGGTCCGCAGCCCACAGTCCAACGGAATGGCTGAAGCCTTCGTAAAGACGTTCAAGCGCGATTACGTCTCGGTCAATTCCATTCCGGACGCCAAAACCGTCATCGCCCAACTGCCATTGTGGTTCGAGCATTACAACACGCTTCACCCGCACAAAGCTTTGGGATATCGCTCACCGCGCGAGTTCTTAAACCGTCAAACAGAAATCTGATCCTGTCCGGTTTTTATGGGGCAACTCCAGGTTCCGGCAGTTGCGTCAAAAGCGCAAACGCGCATATCTATCTACCGAACTCGGATAAAAGTGGGGATAGCCCCAATGACAACAAAGCGCTGCGATGTGCTACCACCAATAAATCGAGAGCATATATGAAAGATAAGGTTGTTCCTATTCTTCTCGCCGGTGGCGTTGGGTCTCGCCTTTGGCCGGTGTCCCGAGACAATCTACCTAAGCAATTCCAGCCCCTCGCGGGGTCAGTTTCAACGTACCAAGAAACGTTGAAACTAGTGGCCGATGCGAACATTTATCGCTCGCCCGTTATCGTTACCAACGAGCGCCTGGGAACGCTGGCAAAAACTCAAGCGGAAGCAGTTGAGCAACAGGTCAGTATTGTGCTCGAGCCTGCGCAAAGGGACAGCGCCGCAGCGGTCGCAGTCGCAGCACTCGTAGTCGAGGAGCACGCACCTGGTTCAATCGTGCTTGTGCTAGCAACAGATCACATCATCTGGGACGAAGAAAGATTCTCCGATTGTGTCGTGTCCGGCATTGACGCGGCAAGATCAGGAAAAATCGTGGTCTTCGGACTTGAGCCAGCTGAACCGCGGACAAACTACGCCTACATCAAGCCCGGACGATCCCTCGAGGGATTTGCAGACGTTGCGAGCGTCGAGGCCTTCGTTGAAAAACCCAACGCCGAACTCGCCCTAGACTACATGCGGAAGGGCTTTTTGTGGAACTCCGGCAACTACTTGTTCAGGACAGACATAATTATATCCGAATTTGGCAAATATGCTCCGGACATTCTAACGTCATCTAGAAATTCATTACGAAAATCAAAATATATTGGTGAATTCATTCAAATTGACAAAGTACAATTCGAGTCATCCCCCAAAAAATCACTGGATATTGCTTTAATAGAGCATTCAAATGCCGTCGCTGTGATTACCGGCAGATTTCGTTGGTCGGATATAGGATCCTGGGACACAATTTGGACAGCACTACCCAAAGACGAAAACGGAAATGTAGTGATGGGAACCGCGACAGTCTATGACTCGGCAGGATGCCTCATACATTCACATGGAGTACACACCTCTATAATAGGTCTCGAGAACATAATCACGATTTCAACGCCAGACGAGATATTGGTGGTAGCCAAGGATAGAGCTCAAGACGTCAAACAGCTTGTGGACAAATTGAAGGAAAAATCACCGATTAAATAGCAGATGCATCCAAACGCATCAAAGCATGTTATGGCGGTTTTTTCTATATGGGGAATATCGCTTCGTCTGCCTGAGTTTTTAAAGGGAAAAGAACAGGCGCAGATTTTCTGCCCGTAGGGACCGAGTTCTTCTGTTTCCCCTACGCGTGTCAGTGTGGAGTAGAATGACGTGAAGTCTAGAAGGAGTGGTTAGTGCTGATATCTTATGCGCAGAACGGTGAAGATATTCTACTGTGGAGAGCATTGAATCAAATTGCCGTAGGCTTCTATGTCGACGTCGGAGCAAACGATCCGGAAGAAGATTCCGTTACCAAGCTTTTTTATGACAAGGGCTGGCGAGGAATCAATATCGAGCCCTCCTCCGAGGTTTTTAGCCGTTTGAATGCAGCTCGACCACGCGATATCAACCTACAATGTCTTGTCGGCGCGGAAGATAGTGAGCAGACGTTTTATGAAACGACGACAAGGGGATGGGGAACTTCTGCAAGTGACGTGGGAGAAGAATATGTCGGCCAGGGTTTGGCAAAGCGAGTTACACTGCAACAAAGATCACTAAATTCTATACTTTCAGATTACTGGGATCGCGAAATTCACTTTTTAAAGATAGACGTGGAAGGGGCTGAGGGCGAGGTTTTGCGGGGCCTCGACTTGCGACGTTTTAAACCCTGGATACTCGTTGTAGAAGCCCTGGACCCCATCTCTCGTCTTTCCAGAACCGAGGGATGGGAAGAAAACGTTCTTTCTCACGGGTATAAGAAAGTTTTCTTCGACGGGCTCAACAATTATTATGTGCACGAAACTCATTGCGATCTGGAGCAGTTTCTTTCGACGCCAGCGAATGTTCTGGACAACTACCAGATAAACTCTCTATCCAAATTGGTTTTCCAATCCCAATCACAAGATGACGAAATCAGAAGCCTAACTTCACGTCTGGACGCAGGCATCATCGAAAACTCTCGATTAACCGCAGAAAATTCTCGGCTAACCGAAAAAGCCGATCAACTAAACGCGTTGATTTCCAGCCATAGAACTGATTTCGCCAGCGACCTGCCGGAAAAAACTGTCCGCCTTAAAATAGCGATCCCCGACACCGGGGGAGAGGAATACACAAAGCTTTACGTGACCGTGCATAGAGAATATGGCATCGTTGGTGTCGAGCCGATCAAATTCAAGCTTCGCGATATCTGGCCGCGATCGGTTAAACGTGCGGTTCATGCGACGTGGGATCCCTTGCGAGATTCCATTCGCCAAGGGAAAATCATTCCCAGCCGTAAAATCTGGCCAGCACCTTTCAAAAGCGCTTTTCACGCAACTTGGGACCCAGCGAGAGATTTTATTCGTTACGGACGATACAATCGCGTTCTAGTCTCAAGCCGTAAAATCTGGCCACGACCGGTCAAACATGCGTTTCATGCAACATGGGATCCAATAAGAGATTTCGTGCGTGATGGGCAATTGGACAAAATACTCGTTACCAGCCGTAAAATTTGGCCTCGACCAATCAAGCGCGCCTTCCATGCTGCCTGGGATCCGATAAAAAAACATCTGAGAAAACCGGCCGTAGAAAAGACAGTGGCGGCGGCACCTATGCGCCGCTCGAAGACTTTCAAATCGATAACCCAAAGAAATGAAGCCGTCATTTTTCTATTTGTAGGCCATACGGTAAACTGCAACACCAATACTGGCGTTCAGCGTGTTGTGCGTGGGTTGGCGTCCGGCCTTATCCGAGCAGGAAAAACCGTTCGGTTCATCAAGTGGGATGAAGCTGCCGCTCGATGCGTCCTCATCAATCGGCAAGAACGAGAAACCCTCACGCTTTGGGAAGGCCCACCGATCACACCCTCTGAAGAAACATTCTATGAAAGAGACAGCCAGACGATCGTCCTCTTGAATGAAACAGAGTTTCAGCAAGGATGGTTGATCATACCTGAAGTGTTGCATTTGCACACTGATGAGGACTTGGCGCTTAACATCACGTTCTGGGCGCATCGTAACAACCTTAAGGTCGGTTCAATCTTCTACGATGCGATACCGTTGAAAAGTCCGGAATGGGCACACATTGCGCCGGCGCATCAACGATATATGTCTCACTTGCGCCTGTCCGACGCCGTTTGGCCTATCTCAAACTGGTCCGGAACCGATCTTCTTGCGTTCTGGAAAACCTATGACAAGGCAGACGCCGGCACGCTTCCAGTGTGTGAACCACTGGCTTTGCCAGGGTCGTCTTCGAGCCAAGTCCGGGTATCGGACCGATCGCCCTCGGATGAACCGTTGATCGCGTGCATCGGTACGATTGAACCGAGAAAAAACCAGCTTGCCTTGGTTGAAGCTTTTCGGACCTACAAACAACAGAACCCGGAAAGTCCCTGGAGACTTGTCCTCGTCGGTAATCTCCATCCTCTATGCGCCCCGCAAATTAACGCGGCTGTGAAGGACGGAATTATTGAGCACCATGGGCATGTATCGGAACACGCTCTTTCGGAACTTTACTCCAAATGCGCATTCACGGTGTTCCCCTCGAAAGAGGAAGGCTTTGGCCTGCCTATTCTGGAAAGCCTCTGGTATGGCAAGCCCTGTATATGCGCTAATTTTGGCGCAATGGCTGAAGTAGCGCAGGGAGGAGGTTGTGTAACCATCGACGTTACCAGCCCGAAGAAGATAGGCGGTGCCCTTAAGAAGCTTATTGAAAATCAGGAGCTTCGGCAAAAACTCATAGATGAGGCTGTCAGCCGGGAAATTTCCAACTGGGACCAATACGCAGCGAGTATTCTGAAAAACATAGCACGCTTTGCTGTTCCGTGGGCCCAAAGAGGCAAGGTGTTTTTCTGGGTCGACTCAACAGTTTCATTCCCCAAAAACACCGGAATACAACGCGTTACACGACAGCTTGCGCGTGCTCTTTGTGAAAATGGGGCCGATGTCGTACCGGTAAAATGGGATGTCACAGCCAGAAAATTCATACCGGCAAATGCTGACGACCTGACGCATCTGGCTGAGTGGGGCGGCCCCAAAGTCAGTGACTGGGGAGAATGGGAAGAGCCGCAGGAAGTGGAATACGGCTGGTTCATCATGCCCGAATTGCCGCTAAACTTCTCGCCCGACGATCAGATGACTATTCTAAAAACCGCGCAAAACGGCGGATTGAAAGCAGCCGCAGTTTTTTATGACGCAATCCCGTGGAAAATGGCCGAGTTCTATCCGCAGCACTATGCCGAGGCTCATGCCGCATACATGAGGGTATTGGCAGCATATGACGCTGTTCTCCCGATTTCGAATCATAGCGCGCAGGATTTGCTATCGTTTCTGGGGGCAGACATGGAGCGCCCATCCGGGATAGATTTCAGAGTGCGGCCCATATTGCTGCCAAATGAGTTCCCGGAAACGCCGCGTATGGAACAGGTTGAGCGGCCGCAAACCTCCACAGATGGAAGCCTAACCATTTTGAGCGTGGGAACCATTGAACCGCGGAAAAACCATCTCAAACTTGTTGAAGCCTTTAAATTGGCTCGAACGCATGCCCCCTGCCCCCTCCGGCTTGTTATAGTTGGACGTGAGGATACGAGCACCGATGGTGACGAATTTAGGGAAGCGATCAATGGTCAAACGGATATCGTCTGGGAGCAGGATACCAACGATCAAAAGCTGCACCAACTTTTGATCGAGTGTGACTTTACAGTGTATCCTTCGATTGAAGAAGGCTACGGTCTTCCCATTGTTGAAAGCCTTTGGCTCGGAAAGCCCTGCATATGTGCCAATTCCGGCGCAATGGCTGAGGTGGCCAGTGCAGGATGCTTGACGGTAGATGTCAGCGACGCGCGGAAAATTGCCGACGCAATCGTCAAAATGTGTGCCCCTGAGACGAGGGACAGGCTTGCAACCGAAGCAATCACTTCACCGGTCACGACCTGGAGAGATTATGCATTCAATGTAGCAAAACAACTCGCTGACATATGCGTACCTCCGTCCCTGGCCGAAGCCTCTGATGCACGCGAAATTTCGAAGCGGACCAGCGCTATGCTTTTGAAACCGCGCCCCAAGCTTTCGATTTGCATAAGCACATATAACAGGGCGGAATGGCTGGCGGTCAACCTCAAGAACTGGGCACGGCTCTACCCCGAGCCTCTGAAGGGTGTGGAATTCTTTGTCTGCGACAACACCTCAACCGATCACACACCCGAAGTGGTGCAGCCCTATTTGTCTCGGCCCGATTTTACCTATCGCCGCAACCCCGAAAATGTGGGCATGCTCGGGAATCTTCGCGTTACGGCAAACCACGCCAATGGTGAATACATCTGGATTCTCGGCGACGACGATCTGATATATCCCGATGCCGTGGAGCGAGTTCTTGCGGCAATTGATAAAGAGCCAGATATCGGGCTCGTCTATCTGAATTATGCCTATACGCATCTCGAAGACGCACGGAAAATTACAGATTTTGAGGAGTTTTTCCAAAATTCGACGCCAATTGTGCCGCCAGAGGATGACAGGATCGGACTGATCAAGGATATTTGTACGCGTAATGAAAATTTCTTTACCGCCATTTACACCTTGGTTTTCCGACGGGATCACGCAATCAATGCGTACTCGCAAAACACCGATGGCAGACCATTCTCAACCATGTTGACAGCTATTCCGACCACTTTTTATGTCCTGAATCACATGATGGATACAAAAGGTGTTTGGCTAGGAAAGCCGGTACTCGTCGTCAATCTCAACGTTTCGTGGATGAAATATGCGCCCCTATGGATTCTCGAGCGTATCCCGGAAGTTTACGAAGTAGCGGAATGGAGAGGCGCGGATAGCGGTGAGATGGATCGCTGGCGCATCCATACTCTTCCAGGAGCAAAAAACTTTTTTACAGAAATCCTCACGAATGACCCACTTGACAACGGGGAATATTTCGATCCACAGCGTTTTGTTAGGCGTTTCAAACACTTACAAGAATTCAAAGAGATGCGTGCCGAATTGGTTGAAACCTATACAGCCGCATCTTTCAACAATGTGCCGTGTGCATCCAAGCCCATTTCCACGGTATTTGCACACAATATCAGAAATGCATGAAGGAGCTTAGAATGACAGCGTATAGCGAAATCGATAAATGCCGAGTGGGGGGACAAAAGGATTTAGTATCCGTATTAAACCTCGGCGAACAAGCTCTGACAGGCGTTTTTCCGGCAACGAAAGAAGAAGAAGTAACAAAAGGTCCGTTGGAGCTGGTATGGAGCCCTTCCAGCGGTTTGCTTCAATTAAAGCATTCCTACGACTCCTCGGAGATGTATGGTGACAACTATGGTTATCGTTCGGGCCTGAACCAATCGATGGTAGACCATCTGAGTGCGAAGGTCGCCTATCTTGAGCGTCTCGCATCGCCGGCGCCCGGTGAGGTAATCCTAGATATCGGCAGCAATGACTGTACAACGTTGAAAGCCTATTCAACGCCTGGTCTAAAGCGTTTCGGCATTGATCCAACTGCCGGCAAGTTTGCGTCTTTCTATCCGGAGGAAATTCGCTTTGTTCCGGAGTTTTTTAGCGCTCAGGCTTATAAGACACTGACGGATCGTCCGGCTAAGATTATCACTTCCATCGCAATGTTTTACGATCTGGAAGATCCGATAAAGTTCGCTCGGGAGATCGAACAGGTTCTGGCAGACGATGGGATATGGCATTTCGAACAAAGCTATATGCCATCGATGCTGCGCTTGAATTCTTACGACACCATCTGCCACGAGCACATTGAGTATTACTCTCTCCAGGTTGTTGAAAAGATTCTTTCGGCTGCCGGCCTTCGCGTCATTGACGTTGTCATGAACAGCGTGAACGGTGGCAGTTTCGCCGTGACGGCTGGCAAGATTTCCAACAAGACGCTGAAACGAAATGATGCGGTTATCAACTGGCTTCTTGAACAAGAAGACAAGATGGGCCTATCCACACCGCGTCCTTATCGCGATTTTGAGGAGCGAGTTTTCCGCCATCGCGATGATTTAAGTCGCCTTATTCGTAGCCTGGTCGCCGATGGAAAAACGGTATTGGGATACGGCGCTTCCACAAAAGGAAATGTGGTACTTCAGTTCTGCGGCCTTACTTCCAAGGAAATTCCGGCAATTGCGGAAGTAAATAAAGAGAAATTTGGCAAATTTACGCCGGGCACACATATACCGATCATCTCCGAAGCAGAGGCAAGAGCAATGAAGCCAGACTACTTCCTCGTTCTACCTTGGCATTTCAAAGACAGTATTCTTCGTCGCGAGAAGCAGTATCTAACCGACGGAGGAAAGTTTATTTTCCCATTCCCCGAGGTTGAAATCATATAAGACAAACTATCCCTTCGGGTTGCCATCAAAATCTTCCCTTCTTGCAGAGAAGGGAAGATTTAACTAGCACTACTTTGGCAGATTAACCGACGATTAACGATGATCGGCCATCTTTGGCCCCTTAAAAGGGGGTGCGGTGGATAGTGGAGCAGAATATTGCACTGGTGGATTTCACGGCAATTGGCTGAACTGAAACAACGTCCGCCCTGAATGGGACACCATTTGTTTTCGGATTACCCGCGCCTGCTGTTTAAGCAAGTTATCAAAATTATCAGCATCATAGTCTGGAAAGATGTCCTCTCTCAGCGCCAGCATCTTCTGAACTGTTGGATCTGATTTTGGAACAAATTCCACTACACCTGTGGGCGCAATGGACAGCAGCCATTCGATAAATGATGCCAAAGGGACGTTATGCGCGATCGCAAGATGGTGTTCAAATGCTAGAGCCAAAACTCCATCTGCACGGAAGCGCTGACTAAAGCTGCTCCGTTCTTGATTCATCCAGCCCTGATTGGGTGACGGGTTGCGGGCGTCGAGAAATAGTGGCGTGAAACTGAGTTTCTTCTTCAGTGCCGTATGATAGGCCTGATCAATCGCTTGAACATCGAAATCAAACCCAATCACGCTTCGGGCGCCCGCTGCTAACGCCCGTTCAGAATATTCTCCGGTGTTGCAGCCTAGATCGATAACAGAAAGTGGCTGCGAATCCGCGACATATGCCGAGACAAATTGATGTTTCGCTTCGCGTTCAGCATCGTTGTACGTATTGGTGAGGGAGTAATCCGCCCATACGGTCTTCCGCTTATCTCCGGGAACAAGCGATGAAATCCACTTTCGTAGTTGTCGAAGCATCCCAACAAAGGCCTGTTTTGGCAACTTTTTTCCGGCGATGGAAATCTTCGTCGCATCACCAGATGTTCCTGACTGAAAGCTATTTTGCAGTACAACGTTAGTTAGCGTGTTCCAAGAAAGCTTCCTGCGCGTCGGAAGTATCGCTGCCATATCCGCCACTGACACACCCTCCATCGAGCCCCGGTACCATGCGTTATGGGGACGGCCGACATAAGCACGGAGAAGCAAGGGGTTGAGGAATTGCTCGCAGAACTGGCGATGCGCACTCCAAAATTCTCCGTCGCGGTAGGGGCGGATAGAGAGATGGTCAATAAAGACGGGAGTAACACCGCGAAATTGCACATTGTATGCTGTCGCGTCCGTCAATGTGAAGTCACGTTGCAGAAGATAGAGATGCAGATCGATATGAAACACCGCCGCTGCCTTCAGCAACTCGAACGACCATTCATAGGGATATGTGATCCACTGCAGACGCTCGATCTCCAGCGTATATCTGTCGGTGCCACCACCTGGACACTCCTTGAGAATAGGGACCAGCCATCCCTTCTCTGACAAGTCTTGAAACATCTGCGCATCGCGCGCGGCCTCGTAGCCGCTGGCGCCGAATTCAGTTACTGTACGGTATAAACGTCCGTTGAGCTCGAAAACATGCCCGGCTGGATCCCGAAATGATCCAGGAACTTGTGAGCCCTCACCAATGAAAACATCGACCATTTGATTATCTGTGGTCTTCTGTCTGGTCAGGCTTCTTTCCCGTAAAAAACGATTTCACCCGTTGAAGATATATCGATCCCGTAGCGAGCGCGACAGCTGCGCCTCCGAGTATTGCCTGCAATACAATACTCCCGGTACCCGGGTCCAAATAGGCATAGGCGTTGCTGGTGAGTGACATCAAGAAAAGACAGATGATGCTAGGAAACGTTACAATTTTCATGGAATAATCCTCTCTGTGTTGATCACGCAGGAGTTTACCGCGCGGCGCTGCAGGTGTCTGTCACCAAACTGTCACACAATCACTACGAAGGTGATTGCCTAAAGATCAATCTACAGCCGCAAGTGAATTGGAGGATTTCCCCTAGTTTGTCAGAGAAATCGAGCGGATGCCAACACCGAGTTTTCGCGCATCGATCGACAACCCCAAATCAGAAGGAGACTTGGGGTTTGATGGGCGAAACTCCAAGCCCACAATCGACTCGCCTGCTTCAACTGGCACCGACAGATCGCGATCATTCTCCTCAGGAGTAAAACGCACCTCGGTGAGATACTTACCGTTTTTGTAAATCGATACGATCTGCTCCGGCAGCGCCACGGGCAAGACGAACCCGGTCATCGAGACGTTCAGTGCTGATGGCCTCTCCTCCCGCGCAATACGGATCGCGACATACGAACTTTGAGAAGTTGACCAGACACCCCAAGGTTCGGGCTCTCCCCATCCAGTTGCGACACAAGGACAGTCGGCACTTCCAATGTTGCCAATATCGTCTCCGCGCCGAAACTCGCGTGCATCTGACCAAGAAGTTTGCAAAAACATATTGCCGGAAACGGTGTATCTCTTCAGTTTAGGTATAGCCTCGAGATACCAGAAGTCGTGCTCCCATTTGTAATCATTATAAATGCGCGTTCGTGGAGTTAGCTCGCTTCCCAGGGCAACACCGTCGTTGACGATGCAGTCACCAGTAATATCACATATAGAACGAGCCAAATCGCCAATATGTGCGTCTCTGGTGTCAATATTAATCTCACCTTTGGCATTCCAGGGCTTGACCGCCAGCGTAGGATTTGCGGCACCTACCAAAAGAGCGAATGGCGTGTCCGGCATCCGGGGACTCGGAATGCTGTAATTGCTTCCGTGGTCTGCCATGATAGCAACAACCGTATTGTCGTAGACGCCTATCGATTTCATTTGGCCGAGAAGGCGGCCGAAATTCCGCAACGCACAGTGCGCCTGGCTTTCTATAGCCTCGCGAGTAGCCGGCTGTTCGCGGGCCAAATATACGCATGCGTCGTCAATGACGTAGGGTGGATGTGTGTTGAAGAGATGAATGAATTTGACGGTTGGTTTAGACGATGAGACTGCAACGCTCGAGGCCATTTCACGTAGCAACTCGTTTCCCTCAATGGCGCGATGGACAAATTCCTCGCTGAATAAGTACATCTGCGCCAACCAAGCGCCTTCATTGTATATCGCTTGCTTCAAAGCGAGAGGGGCAACGCGGAAAATTGAAAGATCAAAGACACGGGCAGCCTCCATGCGAAGAGCGGTAGGGTCCCCACCAAGTATAGCTTTGGCAGTCTCACACCTTACATCTCGGGGACAGACGCTCGTGATTGGGTTGATAAGAAGGCTTTCATATCCCCGGTCCACAAGCCTCGAGAGAAACGACTGCTCCCCGACGGCATGCTGAAAGAAATCCGCAAGCTTCGTCCCCGGCTCAAACGTCAGGCCAGAATGTATAGTGGGCATTGAAAGATAAGTTGTAGGAGCCGCGCCGACCGTGTTCGGGTACCAAGTGAACCCATCAAATTGGTCTCGCAACTCCTTATCATTTTGGAGCACAGCTTCAAACACATCCGACTGGAGCGTGTCGAGCAGAACGACGAGAATATTTTTCTCGCGATTGAGAGCCCCAAGGCTTTGTAAGTCTTTGCCGTGGATGCTGACATATGAGTGGGAGATCGAGAATGCTTGCCAGCCCATTTGCAGGACGAACACGAAGAATATAATCGTCATTACTCTAGGACGTTTCCAAGCCACAAAATACACGAGTGATGCAAGAACGATTGATACCGCTGCATCTATCACGGCGTGGGAGGGGCGGATTTCGACAGTCCATCCCGCAGCGTCCAAATCTCCAAAATTGACGGTCTGAAAGGTCCCATGTGCCCAACCATACGCGGCGCAGACGGCTAGCAAGCAAGACCAGATTTTCGCCAGCCCGCGCGGGAATATAAAAAATGGCAGCGCTATTGCAACCAGTGAAACAAGCGCCGGCAACGAGAACTCAATAAGGATGTTTGCGAATGGGTAACTGAACTCGCGTTCGTTCGGGCCATAAATCAGAGTCGGCATTCCAACGAAAAGAACGACGACAAAAAGCAACGCGGACGATAAATTGAGATATCTATATTCTTTCATGAGCCGTGCCTCCAACGCATTTTCACGCGTTAGCTACGCCACCTCCTTTATGCAACCCCTAAAATTGCTGTCAGCGTCGGCAACCCCGTTTTCAACGGGAGGTCTACCGGCTTTCAATTTCCAACATCCGAGTGTCAGTTCCGAGGTGAATGTCGGTCAGCCGGCTAAGGTTGTGTCAGACGACCTTATTCCTGATAGCGGGTTTGATACTCTTGCAAGGGACCACTCAAACGAGCGAATTTGATGAGATTGTCCCATCATCCACCTCTTTCGCTGTGGATGTTGAATCAGCTTCCGCTCGCCCCGTCACTTCACAATCGATTCATCGATCACAGGATCTGCTCTAGAGCACGTCCACTTTACTCGGGATCATATCCGCATGATTTGAAGTAGTTGGCGCATTCCTGCGGCTCGAACAGTGTGACGATGTTGATGATCTGAACCTGATCTGAACCCTTCAAACTGGACCGTTTTTGGTTAGAGTTTTCCGGTGCATTTTCCTGGCTGGGAAAGGAACGGAAGACGATGAAAGCATCGCAGTTT